>NZ_JBQOJA010000023.1:0-46698 GCF_054971385.1 Marinococcus tarijensis
AAGCGATTTGCCGAAGTTAATCCACTGGTCGATCGGTATCAGCGGCACAGCCGGGAATGGAATCAGGCCCTCGGCCTCCGGCTGGTCACCGGCAAGAATTTCACCGATACCGCCCGCCAGTTTTCCACGTCAGTCACGACGGCGCTGCGCCGGTTTGACGAGTTGGCTTCCCGGACGCTCCCGCACGTGGAGCAGCTGCCACGGGTGATTGCCGTCGACGAGTACAAAGGCGACACGAGCGCCGGCAAGTATCAGCTGTTGGTGGCGGACGGGGCTACCGGACGTCCGGTCGACATTCTGCCGGACCGGAAGAAAGAGACACTGAAGCAGTACCTGCAGCAGAAAGGCGGCCAGGTGGAGGTGGTCGTGATGGATATGAGTGCACCCTTTCACCAGGCGGCCCGGCGGGCCCTGAACCGTCCGATCATCGTGGCGGACCGGTTTCACGTGCACCGGCACGTGTACTGGGCTCTCGAACGGGTTCGGCGCCGTGTCCAGCACACCCTGTCGTCGTATCACCGCAAGCGGTGCAAACGGCTGAAGCACGTGTTTACCAAAAAAGCCGAAGCTCTGACCGCCCAACAGCGAAAGATCCGGGACCATTACCTGGCCAAGTCGGAAGAGCTCCGGACGGCCTATGAGCTCAAAGAAGCCTTTCGGGCCTGGTTTGAGCGGAGCAAGCGCCGGATGACAACCGGCCAGGCCGGCGCGATCCGGGAGGATCTGTATGCCTTCTACCGGCAGGTGGAAGCGAGCGGTTGCCCGGACATGGCGCAGGCTGCCGCCACCGTCCGGCGCTGGCAGACCGAAATCCTGAACAGTTTTACGTTCGATTATCATAATGGCACCGTGGAAGGTCTGAACAACCAGACCAAGGTGATCAAGCGGAACGCCTTCGGGTTCCAACGGTATGACCGTCTGCGGGCCAAAGTGTTACTGCATCATCAATATAAATGGTCGCTCGCCGGATAATGGAGGGGGTCACCCCAACATTAGACATAGAACCTTTTTTTTCGTCTCGTCCCATGCTGAGGGCACGTAGTACTGAAACGCACTAAAATCCCGTTCATTAACCACATGCGCCAAAACAAGCGTGGTTTCAAACCTGCCGGCAAGCAGCATAGCCGTCCGGGCGGCCCTTTTCGCTTCCTCGGATGAATCCACAGCAGCAAGAATTGTTTTATACATATCGCATCTCCTTTGTATGTTTATTTTCTGTTATGTTTTCAGCCTTTAGGACAACGGCAGCTCCGCTTCCGAAAAATAATACGTCGCCATGCCGCCCCGGAACGTCCGGTGCAGTGTCTCAAACGGAGGCACCCGTTCAATTCCGACAATTTTAAATGTCCGGCTTCCCACCGTGACAGCGTCCGCAAGCTCCAGTTCGATATTTAAAAGGTCCACCCCCGGAACATGTTTTCGAACGTTTTCCCTCGTGCCGATGTAGAGCACCTCCTCTCGCCGGTCCGGCTCGTCAAAAATATACACAAACCGTATATACTCCTCTTCTCTCGCTTCTTCCGTGCTTTTTCCGGCATATCCGTAGTAGTGCTTCTGCATATTCAAGCAGTCCCCCTTTATTACTTGTGCGTTTCGTAAACGTTATCATTTTTTCCGTCAGTGCCTACATGACCCGGAAGGTCCAGGTGCCGGAACGCCTCTGTTTTACGTTCGCGTCCCCGGCCGGAAGTGCTGCCTTTGTCGTTAAGTAATAGTATTTCCGGAATACATGGAGCGTCCATTCCTCCAGGGTAAATGCCGTCTCCCCGTCCTCCGGGGGCCTGCTGATAAACGACAGCCCGTAAAAGTACCGCTTCATTTGCACTGAGGCCTGCAGCGACGGCGTGTCTAGTGCTATAAAAACGGCATGGTTCAGCGTTCCGGGAAGCGCATGCTCTGTCATTAACGAGTATTCCTGCCATTCATACGTATGAAAATAGTAAACATAAAACGGAAGCAGGCAGGCGATTTCCTGGTTTCGCTCCGCTAAATCGTTTAATTCCGGCAGTGTTTGCGGGACAGCCCCGCCGCATTCCTTCAGCATTTCCTTCCAGACAATCTGCTTTAATCCATTCATCATACCGAAACTCCTTTGTGCTGTATTTTCAAAGCCCTTCCGGCTGTAATAGTATTCACTTTTAACTGCTTATGGTGCCATTATAAATAGAAAAGTCCCAAGTGGATGTGAGGTTCCTCACACGCAGGAGGAAAAAAATGAGCTAAACTATAGATACACTACCAAAGCCAGAAAGGACTGATTGCAATGGCACTGCACTATGAACGAATCCTCGTCGCTCTCGACGGTTCGGAGGAATCAGAATATGCGCTTCAAAAAGGCATCGAAACCGCCCTCACCTATGGAAGCGCGCTCGCATTCTGCTATATTATTGATTACCACAATATCCGCGAGCTCCGCCGGGCATCGCCGGATTTGTTAAGCGCGTCGGAGAGTATTGGCACCGACATTCTGGACCGCGCCAAAAAAAGCGCCGAGGATCAGGGCGTGAAAAACGTACTGACATTTATGAAGGAAGGGCCTCCCAAAGCGTTAATTCCCGGCGAAATAGCTCTTGAGTTCGGGGCCGACCTCATTCTTTCCGGGGGTTCCGGGGCCGGAACATTTGAAAAAAGAATTTTTGGAAGCGTTGCCGCAAGCATCGTGCGCCACGCCTCGTGCGATGTCTGGATTGTCAAAAACGAAGAGCCGCCAAAGCCGTACAGCTCTGTGTTAATCGCTGTCGACGGCTCCGAGGTCTCAACCAGCGCTTTGTATGCCGGCCTTGACATTGCCAAACGGGAAAAGAGCCGGGTACAGGTCGTATACGTGCTGAATACGCCGTTTATTTCGTCGGCCGAATACCATACCGAGGATATTGTCCAGATGTACAGGGAACGCGGAAAGGAGCTGCTCGAGGAATACCGGAATTTGAGCGCCGCAGAAGACATTTCGGCGATTGATTTTTCCGTCGAATACGGAGCTCCGAAGGTAGTGATTCCAACCGAGGCCGCCAAAAAATTCGAAGCGGATCTGATTGTGGCCGGCTCCTCCGGGATGGGACGCGCCGAGCGCCTGTTTCTCGGAAGCGTCTCGGAAAGTCTCGTACGACGGGCCGCCTGCGACGTGCTGATTGTGCGAAACGACTACCTGCCGAAATAACATTGATGTCGGACCCTGCGCTCTGGAAGCGCAGGGTTTTTTGTTTACTTTTGGCCTCATAAAAAATACCGTTAAAACGTGTACCTTTTATTGCATCTCTATTCTGATGCATACAGTCAACGAAAAGCACTGCCGGATTGGTTATTTTCTTTTCATATACTTTCTTGTACACTATTAATAACTCTATTAACCGCGACTTTTTACACGTATTACGTCCATCTATTTCCTATCAACGTGCTAACCAATTATGCAGCGGGGTGATTCTATTGAAAAAATCAGTTAGGCTTTTGTCCTCCACCCTGGCGCTGACGCTCTTTCTAACTGCATGCAGCGAAGAGCCCGGCCAGGAGAGCGGCGGTGACGAAGCGGAAGAACAAACGAACGAACAAGCATCAGAAGAGGAAACTGCCGCGGACACCGGGGAGCAGTCAGAAGAAAATAAAGAGCGCACTGAGGATGAAGAAGAATCCGGCAGTGAAAACGACGAAACGACAGAAGAAGAACAGCCGGAGGACGCTTCAAATGAGGAGGATGCCAGCGACACCGAAGAAGCATCCAACGGGAATTCCTTTGACGACAGCGAAAACACCGGCGAGGAAGCATCAGCAGACACCCAGTCCGACACTGATGCAGAAAACACGAACGCGATAGTAACCAACGTTGTCGACGGTGATACCATCGATGTAGACTACGAAGGAGGCGAGGAGCGTATTCGTCTCATTCTTGTCGACACGCCGGAGACCAAACACCCACAGATGGGCGTGCAGCCATTCGGCCCGGAGGCTACAGAATTTACAACAAGCGAGCTGGACGGTGAAGACGTGCGACTCGAGCTCGGCGTCGAAGAACGGGACTATTACGGACGGCTGCTTGCCTACGTGTTCGTTGATGGAGAGAATTTCAACCAGCAGCTGATTGAGGAAGGCCTCGCCCGGGTATCCGTCTATCCGCCAAACACGGAATATCTCGACGAATTTGAAGCCGCGGAGGAGGAAGCCCGGTCGGCCGGCATCGGTATCTGGTCGCTCGAGGATTATGTGACCGACGACGGCTACGAGGAGCAGGGCGACGAATCACAGGAGTCCTCCGAAGATTCCGGCTCTGCGGAAGACTCCGGCTCCTCGGACAGCGAAGGCTCCTCTGAAGACGTGTACTATGAAAACTGCGACGCTGCCCGCGAAGCCGGGGCTGCTCCGGTCCGCGAAGGCGACCCGGGCTACGACAGCCACCTGGACCGTGACGGGGACGGCGTCGGCTGCGAAACGTAAATAGCACGAAACAAAAGCAGGCCCGGGCGTACGCTGCCAGGGCCTGCTTTTTATTGCTGGTGCCGTCTGGATTTAACTCTGAGGCAGCACCTCCACATAGTTTTCATGCGTTGTAATATACGTGCCCGAGATGAGTTCAAACAGGTCTGAGCGTTCCTCCATCGGCACGCGGCGCTCAATCGTAAACACCTCGCCCTGGGTGACCTTCCCTGCAACAGCCCCGCTGTCCCAGGACGGTTCGCTGCGGTAATTCACCTGACCTGCGATCACCCGGAGCAGATCCCCCTTTCCACCTACGTTGGTGAGAGGCCCCGCTGTGCTGTCGACGACACGCCGTGCCCCGACGTAGCGGGACTGCCAGTAGTCACGCGTCGAATCGGCGAACGCCACCCCGGTGGACCCCTGCGCGCCTAAGAACGTCTGCCCGTCCACGTAGAAGCCGACGTGGGTGACGTCGTTATGGTTCAGATCCTCCGAGCGGGTGTCCCTCCAGAACAGAAGGTCTCCGGTCCGCAGATCGTCCTCCGCAATCGGCGTACCCGTTTCCGACTGGCTCGCTGCGGTCCGCGGAATAATTTCGCCGGTCACGTACTCAATCACGTAGCGGACAAAGCCGCTGCAGTCGAAGGTGTCCGTGCCGTCGCCGCCGAACTCATACGGCGTGCCGAGATGATCCTCCCCGTACGTAATCAGCTGATGTCCCAATGTTTGTGCCAATGCTCATCATCCTTTCCTGAAGCGAATAGGTGCCGGCTTTTTGCCGTCCTACACAGTAAAGGAGTCCGGATGGTCTTTTTTACAACCATCCGCCGAAATTTTTTTCATCTATTGAAAAAAAGCATCCGCCCGCAGGCAGATGCTCGCTCTTAAATGAAATTGACGCTGACGCTTGTTACCTTTTTGCATTCCACTTCGGTGTTGAACCATTCGCTGAATACTTCGGACATTTTCAGATCCTGCTTTTTGCCCTTTTTCAGCTTTTCAATAATTTCATCCACGCTCGGGGTCTCGTTGGACTTCGGCACAATCAGCCGGTCCCCGTCTTCGATGAAAAAGATAATAGATGTGTACATAACGATCCCTCCCAAATTTTTAACGCCGCCATCCATTTTACATTTAATCGGGGAAAACGACCACCAATTAAGAAAAAAATGACGCCGCCGCAATCAGATTTGTCCGGCCCGGTGACGCTCCCAGCTGCAGGCGAACACCTCCCCTGCCTCCCACAGATCGCTTTCATGATGCCACCCCGAGCGGACCGGCGTAAATTTAACATAGTACCACTCCGGTCCCTGGTGGTGATTTTGAAGCATCATCACACCCCACTGCTGCCTCGCCTCACTGAACACCCGTGTGCCTGGTTCGTAATTCACAGTAACCGCCCCCTTGCATTCTTCATTTCAGCTGTACGTTCAAAAGGCAGCCACAGGCGTATTTGACAACCCCCTCCTCTATTTTCCTGTGGTACAATAGGCTTAATAAATGACGGGAGGCGGGTTACGATGGCTTCCATTATTGCCGCTTTAATTGTTATTTACCTCGGCTGGACAGCGTACGCGAAAAAGAAACATGCAAAGCAGGACTGACCCCGTGGGAGGAAAAGCGGGGTTTTCTTCGGGCTGGCACTAAAACGGTATAGATGTGCCTGCTTATTCTTTCGAGGGGGGATGGTTTGTGGGCGTTTTTCTGATTAGTGTCGATTTAATCAACAACACCAAAACCAGCAACTACGACGATCTGCTTGATTTAATTACGCACCTGGCCGCACACGACAAAGCAAGACAGGTTACCCGGAACGTCATCGTGTTTGAAAGCTCCCGGGAGACAGCAGAAATCAGACAGGCGGCGGATGCCTTTTTAAGAGACTTAAAAATCAGCGGCGAAATCTCTAAATACCATTTCATTTTAAGCAAAGTCAGTGAGCTTGAATTCAAATCGAAAGAAGAAAATTTCCTAAAAACGATTAAACAGACGAACCGCGTATAGGGAGATTGAGATAAGCAGTATATCCAGGTGGAGTTTCATGCAGAAAAAAAGAAAATGGCGGCACCTGCCCGGGCTGCGGACAGGCACGAGGTGGAAGCTTGTGACGGCCTCACTGGTTTACGCCCTTCTGCTTGCCGGGGCCATTGCTGCTGTATTAGGAGGAGAACCGGCAAGCAGCACCGGAGAAAACCTTAGTGAAGAAGAGACAGAAGCGGCTGATAATGAAACAGTGTTAAAAAGCTGCAGCGATTTCGAAGACGACCAACAGCTGTATGACTACTGGACGGAGCACGAATTCAGCTCTGAAAATGATCCCGGCAGTCTTGATGCCAATAACGACGGAGTGCCCTGCGCAGTGCTCTCTGAAGGCATGAATAAGGAATTTACGGCTTATGAAAAAGAACAGACCGGCGGGGCTCCTGAGGCAGAGGTTCCTTCGTACACAGTGCACGAAGGCGAAAATGCGACGTACGATCATGGCATTTATCTGAATTATTATGTAATCCCGGACGCAGATCCTGCGTCGATTGATGAAGCGGATATTGATACCATCAGTGACGAAGTGATCATGGAGGTGAAAGACCAGAAAGAATTTCATCTGCTGACGATCAATTTTGTTGATGCCAAAAAAGCGATGGATTACGGAAGCTACGTTTACGGAAAAACGGATTACTTCCCTAACGGGGAAATCAGTGCGGCAGAAAATTATGAACCTGGCGACTACAGCGACCACGAGATCAACACGTTTTATGGGTCCATGAATAATAAAGGCCTGCCGAAGCAGCGGGAGGAATATCCGTCCGACAAGCAGCTGGACATGTATTTTTACTGGGCGGGTCCGGCATACGATGAAAGCACGGGCACCAGCCCGGTGAAGGCCACCGCTGACAAATTCAATGTCTCCGAAGAAAAAGTGGAGCGGGCCATTCAAAAAGCGAGCAACCGTTAACCTGAGGCTGTTCGCTCTTTGAATATTTTTGACATTATTTCTATCCAAGGACTCATTAATGAATACAATTCATCCGATAAAGTACATGTGGGATGAATGTTTCGTCCCACTCCTGAGACTAGCCCCGTGTTCCCCGCGGGGTTTTTTTAATAACAGAAAAGCCTCAATCTGCAAAAAAGGACTATTGCCTCGTGATTTTAAAATGTAAGCGCTTTAAAATTAAAATTGTAACGCTTCTCTACCATCTCCCTGGATGAAGGATAGGACTGGAATTTGCAAAGGTATATTCCCTCAGTTTGCCCTGTGTACGCACAGGGTCTTTTTCGTTTTTATGCAGGGCAAGTATCATAAGCAGAAAATCGGATTCCAATAACTTATTCCAACAAATAGCTTTGAAAGGTATAGGCGATGATTTTTTCCAGGTCATTCTGCTCCAGCTCTTTCCCGTCTGCTGCATCAATTCTCCACGTGCCTTCGTTTCCATTCGATAAATACAACGTGTCAAACGGCTTTTCACCGCCTGCAATTTCCTTGTTATGCCTGTTTGTCTGAAAAACAGCTTTTGCATTAAATTTATCGCCTTGTTCCCTATCAAATTCCACGCGAAGATTGGTCGGTTCCTGGGCAGCATTGGTTTTATCCTCACTGCCGTATTCATAAACTACGGACGCTCCGCCGTCCTCCTTTATTTTATTCACAGGCACGTCGTGATCATTTTCCAGCGTATCACTTGAGCGGTCCAGCCCCGTTTCGAGTTCCTCTATCTTTGCAGTTATTTCCTGCTCGTTCATTTTAATCCCTCCCACTACTAGTAGTGGTCACTATAGCCTATAACCGTCAGGAAGAAACCTATTGTTTTTTAAATTTGCTAATACGTACTCACTGTCACTGCCCGGCTTAAATCAGATTAAGAGATGCACACTTTTTCTTTGGACACATAAAAAGCGCTCCTGGAAGAGCGCCAAAGCGTTGAAATTATAATGGCGGCTTACACCTTGATAAACCCTGATAAACGAACCTCTTCGTCGATAACTGGTATCACAGCTAATGACGTTTCATCTTTTGTGAGCAGGACTGAATTGCCGTTAAAACTTTTGACCTTATATTCCTTTCCACTGTTCCTGTCGCGGTACGTGTCTCCTACTTGAATCGTTTTTGTCATTTCAATCCCCCTAAAATAGTAGTGTCACTCCATATCTTTCGCCAATTCCGGAGGATTTCCTTCTATTTCCTGACATTAATTCATAAAAAAGGACAAGCGCAGGAGTGCCTCAGGGTTTTGTAGTGGCAGCACGCGTCCTCTCCCCGAATATATGAATGCAGAAGCCCTAACAGATTTCTTAGGGCTTTTTTGTTCTGCAGACAGCTGATCGAAATAAAGAAACCTGCATAAAAAGCATGAAAATCCAAATAGTAGTATTATAAATTAAACGAATGCTTTTATATTTCATACAGGCTGGAGGGATTCGATGAAAAAGAAAACTATGTTACTTGCCCTGGGAGTTTCTTTCGGTATTTTTTCAGCGGGCTGTAGTCTAGGGGAGAACGCTTCCCCGGACGGAGAGGAAAACAACGAGCAGGAAGCCTCTGAGGAACAACAAAATAACAACACGGAGAAAAGCTCTTCCCCGGAGGAACCGGTGTCCCAGCCATCTGAAGAAATCGATGTTGAGGAGAATTTAAAGAACGCGGCTGAACCGTATCATGAGGATATGCAGGAAGGCGCTCCTATCGTGGTAGAGGGCGAGATCACTCATGAATATTCGCCGCACGAAAACTTCAACCCTTATGACGAGCGTGTTTACAGAATGCATGCACCTTCAGAGGATAAAAATACTTATTTAGTCACTGCCCCGGAGGGTAGTTATTTGAAGGTTGGTTTAACGATAGCTTTGTATGGCGGCTTCGATGGATTTGCCCCAAATACGGAAGTCCCATTGGTTTTAGGGGACATTGCGGAGGACAGCGATATTGAAGTTGAGAACGAGCCGGATCAGGATGTTCAGCTCGAATCATCGGATTAAATGAATGTGAACGGTTAGGTGTGCGCCAAGGTTAATGCAGTATGCACCAATTAATTTGAGCGAATACATGCGACAATTTTTCTACCCTGAAAATTTTTTCACCCGCCACCGATAAATAAGTTTGATTATTAACGTTAGGATTAAAGGTATCGCAAAGAACGACAGCGCTCTCCCATCGATAGAATCCGATATAAAATGCAGGCTGAACATGATTAAAAATATTATCAGAAAAATATACATCGTGTTCGTGATAATTCTGTTAATGCGTATCAGCCTGTGAGCCTTCTCCTCAGACTCCTGCCGAAAGTGCGGAGCTATAAACAATCCGACCGTAATGCCTCCGATAGTCTGGCCGACAACAAGCGTGTTATCCAATTCCCCATCAATTATGTAGCTCATAATAATACTAATAACAAGAAACGTGACGCCGTAAAGTGCCGCAAGCTTGATTCTTCTTTTCATTAAACCACCCCGTTATTTATTAACCTATCCCCTAATTTTTAGGTCGTTTAACCAAACTTTCATATTAAACAATTTCTTTTTTCGGCTGCTTCATTACTTCACTGCGAGTTTTTTCTTCTCAAAATGCCGTTCCGCTTCTTTAAAGCGCTCCATGTTTTTCCTCACCCTCTCCTTCCGCAGCTGCTCCTCCGCTTCATTCAGCTTTTTTCCCTGCATGACTATCCCACAAGCTGGCACCATTTAATACACTCCTTTCAGTCGGTAGTTTAAGTTGTTCTTCGGTCCGGTGATTGTCACCAGAAAGGATTTGCACATCTGTACGATACGGGACGCGAGCGCATCGTCCACTTCCACGAGCTCTTCCATGATCAGCTCTGTGGAAACGAGAATCGGCAGGTGATTCAGATACCGGTGATTAATCACGGCGTACATCTGCTCGATCTGCCAGGCGGTCGCTCGCGGCACCCGCTCATACCTATCCTTTGTCCACTGCTTCACCGGCTTGAACAAATCATCGATAAACAGCACATCCGCCTTTTTCATGCGCTCCATTTTCAGCTCCAGCAGATTAAAGTCGTCCCGCAGGTCGTTGAACCCTTCTACGTAAGGAAAATACTGGACGGATACGCCCTGCTGCTGACCGCCCTCGTCCTCAATCCTTTTGCGCTGCATCAGATTGTTGCTGAGCGCCATCAGAATATGCGTTTTGCCGCATCCCGGAGCCCCCATGATCAGCATGCTGTTCTCCCGCTGCTTCCGGAGCTTCTGGTAGCTGCTGTAGTAGGCGAGCGCGGCTTCCTTCATACTCGCTACCTGCGGATTCACGTTGTCGGTCTGAAACTGCCCGAAGGTGACGTTCCGGAAGCTTTCGGTAATTTCACTGAATTGGAGCAACCGCTGCGTCCGGCGCTCTCGAATACATGGGCAGATGACCCATTTCTCGACTCCCTCCACCTTTTCCAGCCAGCCGGTCTGGTCCTTGCATACCGTGCACTGGTAGTCAGGCTCCCGGTCGGTACCATCCGCGGCCGAGAGCGGATTGCTTTTCATTTCCTCTGATTTCTTTTCGAGAATTTCGAGTACCTCCTGCATGCCTTTGGCTGTTCCTTCCATGTCGGCGTGCCTCCTTCTGCTGTTTTTTCGTTTCTTCGTACTTCTCTACATCATCAAGCTTGCGACAGCTGAACCGCTGCCAATCATTCAGGATTCGTTCGGCGTATTTCAGGCTGCGGCCGCCCTGGAGAATGGTAGTCTCCAATGCCCTATGCACAATCTCCGGAGACATAGCCTCGCACCAGTCACCCAGCCGCTCCCGGTGATAGTCCGTCATCGTGCCGCCGAAATTCTCTTCGTAAAACCGAACAACGCTGTCGACGACACGGGGACTACTGTTTAATTCATCTGTCGAATTCATCTGCAGATCATCTGTTATGGAATCCGACACTTTGTCCGAATCCGGGTTAGTGACAGATTGTTCGGATGCAATAGCGCATTTTGTCATAATCGAATTCAACATTTTGTCGTAATCCAGCGCGTAGTGAAGCGTTGGCGCCCCGTTCGCTTTTTTCAGCTTGGTGCTGACCAGCTCTTTGTTGATCAGCTTATCGATCGACCCTTTGATTTTGCGCCGGGTTAATCCAGTCTCTTTCTCCCATTCCCCGTAGCTTTTATAAAAGAAGCCGTCGGTGCGCTTTGTTTTGTCGGCGTAGAACACGAGCTGATTTAAAACCAGCGCCGTATTCAGATCCCCGTCCAAATATTCGATAAAGATACGCGGCACCGTGATGATATGATCCTGTCCGCTCATTTTCTTCATGATTGCCCGCAGTTCCTGATGCTTGCTCACGCTTTTCACCTCTTTTTTATTTTTCGTCTTCCCCATGTTGTATATTGTCTGGATGGTTCATTTCGGAGGAGGAAAAACTATTATGTACGATGAATTTTTTCCATGACCGGAACTGTTTCTACCCATCCTACAATTGGTCATAAAAAAACCCGCTACTCGGTATCGTAGCGGGCAGCCCCATTCTTCTTCCACATCGCGTCGATAATGGGTAATTCACTCAGGCGGGTAATAATATATTCTTTTTGACGGTACGTTTGAATGCTGTGAAATAATTCCTCTTCGGTTTCAAACGAATAAATCTCTTCCCCGTAATACGCATTAATAATTTCCTTGTATGCTCCAATGAGAATCTCATTGGTTTTTCCACGCTTAGTGTAAGCAAAGTTACTCATTTTATCACCTTCTACCTACACATTATCATAGTATTCTACCTTTTTGTCATTACATTTATTTTACAATGTTCGGCTGTTCCAGCTGCTGCTGCAGCTCCTCCACACGCTCGGTATATTCATCGTGCGGAACCTCACCTTTATCGTACTCTTCCTCCAGCGCCAACTTCTCTGTAATCAAATGGGCTTTATTCATTTTTTATCATTCCTTATTTTTTATTTATTCTTCTCTACCTCTTTGTATAGGGAAAGCAAACGTTTAAACGCGTTTTCAGGATAAAAGTCATGCAAAAATGCAGGCGTTAGAAGTTACCTTTTATGTTTTGCCCACCATTATGACCAAATAATTTTAATTTAAAATCAGGGACTTATGATGCAGGAAATACTTTAAGGGTACGTATGTTTGCTGTTAAAATGAAATAGATTCAATAAATTACATATACAGGGGGAAATTCCATGAAGAAGTATTTATTAATGGCGGGACTTGCCACTACAACGATTGCACTAAGCGCCTGTGGTGGTGATGAGGATTCTGGCTCAGACAATGGAAACGAGAATTCTTCAAATGAAGAAAGTGAAAACAGCGAAGATAGCAACCAGGAAGAATCATCGGGGGATGAATCTTCTGATAGCGAGGACAGTGAAGGCGAAACCATGAGCGCGGAAGAGAACGAGAAACAAGAAGCACAGCCAGGTGATACTGTAGAAAGTGAAGCTGGGTCGTTCAATATGGTTAAACGCACTGACGATATTGGCACGGTAGAGACAGGACCCCTCGAAGCTACTTTTGAATCCGCAAAAGTGATTGATGGTGAGTTAACAGAAGAATACCAGAATATCTTAGAGACAGACAGCGAAGATCTTACTTACATCCAGTTAGATATGTCTGTCGAAAACACTGAGGAAGAACCTGTTAATTTTTATCCTTCCCAGGCTACTGTTACGACAAATAGCGGTGAACAGCTGGACCCGGATGCCTTTTTTGGCGAACACATTAGTGGAGAATTCCTAGATGCAGTGACCCAAGAAGGATATAATGTGTATGTGCTTGAAAACTCAGAAGCGGAAGAAATTGAAGAAATCACTGTTCGCATAGGTGCACCAACCGATGAAGATTTTAATGAAGTTGGGGAATCGATCGAACAGACCATTACATTTGAATAAAACAATAGCCCTGCTCCGTGCAGGGTTTTTTCATGTCTTCTGTGCATTAAGAAAAAATGAATGAGCTTGAGCGGTGAGAAGAGAAACCGAACTCCTGCTCGACGCCCGGCGTAAAGATCACCCATTTCAATTGCTCATAGACCGAAGTGGACAGGTATTTACCGACTTTCCGGAGAATGACCACGTTGCCCTGGTCATCTTTAAAAAGTCCGTCGCGGTTTTCAACGATACCACGGAGGACTTCATGGAGGGACGGTCGCCGCTTAGTATGTTATACGGCTTGTCACTCAGCCCCATCGGATAGAAGTTCGGATTAATCAGGTCCATGATGTCCGTCGTCTTAACGGCTTCGGCTTGCACGTCGCTCCATCTCCTTTCGCATCGCTTCTTTGTCGTACAGGATAAACACGCCAGCAGCATCGGCCTGTTCTTTTTCCTCTTCCTGCTCGATCCGTTTCGTTTCCGCCTGAGCTTTGGCCATATCAGCCTGCATCTTCTCTTTCTAGACGCGGTGTTTCATGTTCTCCGGCAACAGTTTAAAGTATTGCTCCAGTTTCTCTAAAGCTTTCATTTTATCTGCTAACTTGATGGAAACGCCGTCTTTGGCCTGCTTAGCTTCTGTGATGATCATGCCGTCCACAGCTGCAGACTCTTTAAAGTCCACGTAATTGACTTCTTTCATGATCGTGTTGCCCTCGTCATCCGTTAGCGGACCAAACCTCCCTGTCGCTTCAATTTCCTTTTTGCCAAATATCATGAAGTCGGTAATATCAGTAAACGCTATCGCTGCGTACTTCTGGAGAATCTCTCTGGCGTCCAGGAGCAAATCGTCAGTCATATTGGCTTTGAGTTCACGAATATAATCCGCAATCTTAGGTTTTCTAAGGTTTTCATGGCCGATTACAAACGCCTTATCCGCACTATATCCTGCCTTAATAGCAGACTGCATAGCGTTAAATGTTTTGATGTAATGCATACAAAAAAGCCGCTGTTTCTCGGTCAAGTTCTCCGGTTCAGCGACTTCAATGGTCGCCTCCTTGCGCTTTTGGCATCCCTGCTTCAGCGCCATACTGTGAGACTAATCCCATCCCCACCTCCTCCACATACAATTGCTGGAGTTCGCGGATCACTTGGATATTTTCTCGATAGCTACCAATCCATTGCACAATATCTTTCGCCTGTGGTGCTTGATGTTCTACTTTCATTTTAGTTGCCTTCATCCAACCACCCCTTTATTCCGCCCTCAGCACCCCGCCTTTGGCTCGTTTGTATGTTTGCTTCATTACCCATGAGTTCTTTCAACTCTCACTCGGTTAGCTTCTGCTTCTTCTCCTTCGGTTTCTTTTTCATACATGTCTCCTAACAAAAAAGAGGACACCAAACCATAGCGTTGTGCTGTCGTTCAGTGTCCTCAAGTGGGCTGGTAGAACTTATTCTTTATAATCCTTAAAGAGCTTAATATCATAGATGTTACTAATATTAACTTCTATTTTCTCTAAGCGAGTTCTTGCATCTTTTAAAATCTTAATATTTCTTTTAAAACCAGTGAAGTTTTCTACATCTCTCTGAAACAAATAAGCTATTCTTTTATTCCTAATTTCTTCTCTAGTCTTAAAATTATCGTATAATTCTTCTAACATCATTTCTATATCAAATAGTCTATTTTTAATGTCTATTTTTTCTTCGTGAATTTCTGAAAAAAATAGCTCATCAAAAACTGTGAGATCTATTGAAGATAAGTCAGAATACGCTGAATCAAGAATATTTTTTAATCGTTCGAGTTTTTGAGTAGTTAATTCATTATCCGATATTTTAATATCCACTTCTTGGTATGTGCTAGTAACAGAATCAATGCAAGAAATTAATTTATAAGCTGAAGTTTTTTGTATTTTAGTATTAATTTCGTCAATTCTTTCTTGCTCAATTTCATTTTGAGTTTCAACACTTTTAATAGTATATTTACCAGCCAATAAAGCACCTAAAAAAGCGCCTATAATAGTCCCACCTGTAGTTAACCAAACTCCAGGCGTAACACTTTTGTACTTATCGGCAGAGAAATCAATAAACCAAATGAGAAATAAAATGCTCGTTGCTATTATTGCTATTTTCGACCACTTAGGCATTCAAAACTCCTTTCCCTCATCCCATTTCACCCGTTTTACTTACCCCTGGTGCGTCACAATCTTCGTCTCTCCGTGCTCCGGCAACGAAGCGCAACGCACACGCCCCCTTAGACACCCCCAAGACGAATGGTTCTTCTGAACTAAGTATATCAAAATTTAGTTTAACTGTAACTTCATCCCAGCTAATATCGGTCATGCGCTCAGTCATTACTGCCCCCCTTGCTCTTATGTTTCCGGTAGCACTGCTTCCAGAACTCCGCCACGCTGACCACGTCTGTTGCATAATGCATACTGTCGATTGGCAAACATCGTTTCTGTAATGGAAAGTTGCCTGGACCACGACCTTTGGTTCGCACTGAAACGCATAGATGATGATCCCCCACCGATTCATGGAATGGCAGTACACCAACTCCCCCGTCTGATAATGAGATGCTTTACCAAACACAAAAAACCCTCCAGCCATTGCGGCTGAAGGGTTTTCTCAATCTTAGTACGTGGAGAGATACTGTTCGCGCTCCCAAGGGTGAACCTGGCTGCGGAACATGTCCCACTCGATTTCTTTTGCTTCGGCGAAATGTTCGATGGCGTGCGGGCCGATGGCGTTCACAAGAACTTCGTCGTTCAGCAGGTGCTGAAGCGCTTCGTTCAGGTCTGCCGGAAGGTCCTCGATGCCGAGTTCTTCGCGCTCTGCTTTTTCCATCACGTAGATGTTGCGGTCTGTCGGCTCTGGAGCCTCGAGCTTCCGCTTGATGCCGTCCAGGCCAGATGCGAGCATAGCTGCAATCGCAAGGTATGGGTTTGCGGACGGGTCCGGGCTGCGCGTTTCGATACGCGTGCTCATGCCGCGGGAGGACGGAATACGTACGAGCGGGCTGCGGTTACGCAGGGACCACGCTACGTATACTGGTGCTTCGTAGCCTGGCACAAGACGCTTGTAGGAGTTGACGATTGGGTTCGTCAGCGCCGTGAACGCCTTCGCGTGCTCAAGGGTACCTGCCAGGAACTGCATCGCCGTCGTGCTCAGCTGAGAATCGGTCTTCTTGTCGTAGAACGCGTTCTCTTTGCCTTTGAACAGGGACATGTTGCAGTGCATGCCGGAGCCGTTTACGCCGAACAATGGCTTTGGCATAAAGGTGGCGTGCAGGCCGTGCTTACGAGCGATTGTTTTAACCACGAGCTTAAACGTCTGGATGTTGTCGCAGGCCGTGATGGCGTCTGCGTATTTGAAGTCGATTTCGTGCTGACCCGGCGCCACTTCGTGGTGGGAGGCTTCGATTTCAAATCCCATGTCTTCAAGCTCAAGCACGATGTCGCGGCGGCAGTTTTCACCGAGGTCCGTCGGTGCAAGGTCAAAGTAACCGCCTTTGTCGTTCAGGGTTGTGGTCGGCTCGCCTTTTTCATCGTTTTTGAAAAGGAAGAATTCAGGCTCCGGTCCAATATTGAAGTCGGTGAAGCCGAGTTTCTCTGCTTCTTTAAGTACACGCTTCAAAATACCGCGAGGGTCGCCCTCAAATGGTGTTGGTTCTTCGCCAGGCTTGCCCGGCTCATATATGTCACAAATTAAACGTGCAACCTTGCCTTTTTCCGGTGTCCATGGGAAGACGATCCAGGTATCAAGATCCGGGAAGAGGTACATATCGGATTCTTCAATACGCACAAAGCCTTCGATGGAAGAACCGTCGAACATCATCAGGTTGTCCAGTGCTTTATCAAGCTGGTCCACCGGAATCTCTACGTTTTTAATAATTCCTTGCAAGTCAGTAAACTGAAGACGGATAAACTTAACGTTTTCCTCTTCTGCAAACTTTAAAATGTCTTTTCTCGTGTTTGCCATGTTAATTGTGACTCCTCTCTAAAAAACTAGAATAGTGAATTATTATATCTTTCCCCCGGCCGCAGCCGGAAAAAAGTTAATCCTGCTGTTAGTCGAAAAACCGCGACAGCTGTCCCTGAATCATCGACGGCCGTGAGTATTTACCTGCCATCATCACTTCCTTGCGGAGGTGCTTGCGCAGTTCACGGTCGGTCATATCGTGATTTCTAGGTGCTGAGGGCTGCTTCGGTTCCTCTGAATACGTTTTTAACTCATAGATTTCCTTGATGCCTGAAAGGTTTACGCCCCGCTCCATCATCGCTTTGATTTCAAGCAGGCGGTCCACGTCGCGGAAGGAAAACAACCGTTGGTTGCCTTCGGTCCGTGTCGGAAACACCAGCCCGTGCTCTTCATAATAACGAATCTGCCTTGGGGTGAGTTCCGTCAGTTTCTGGACGATACCAATCGGAAATAAAGGGGTATTTCGGCGTACATGATCATTCATGCGTTACGCCCCCTTTCGTTGAAACTAAGTATATCCTACATGATGTAAGCTTTTTCGTCAAGTTCATGTAAGCTATTTTTACATCAAAATTTTCAGAACTTATTGTATCTTTTATATTTTCGCGTATTTTCCAGCAAATGTACAGAAAAAACAGGCCCTCTCACGGAGAACCTGTCCTTCTATCGTTATTGTATCGCTTTTAACGCTTCGTTTACGGCAATTTTCACGTGCGTATACGTTAATCCGCCCTGAACGAAGGCCGTATACGGCGGCCGGATTGGGCCATCGGCAGAAAGCTCGATGCTTGAGCCCTGGATGAACGCACCGGCAGCCATGATCACTTCATCGCTGTAGCCGGGCATGGCACTCGGCTGCGGCGTTACGCCGGAGTCGACTGGAGAATACTTCTGCACCGCCTGGCAGAACCGGATCATTTTCTCCCGGTCGCCAAACTGCACGGACTGGATCAGATCGGTCCGCTCCTCCCCGGAGGCCGGTGATGCCTGCAGGCCGGCGTCCTCCATCAGCGCTGCGGTCAGCACCGCTCCCTTATGAGCCTCCGCCACGACGTGCGGTGCAAGAAACAGCCCCTGAAACATTTCCTGGAGCATGCCGAGCGTCGCGCCGCCTTCAAGGCCGATACCGGGCGCGGCAAAGCTTGCGCCCGCCCTTTCAATCAAATCGCTTCTGCCGGCAATGTAGCCGCCGGTACGGGTAATGCCGCCGCCCGGGTTTTTAATGAGCGAGCCCGCCATCAGATCCGCGCCGATATGGCCCGGCTCGGTCGTTTCCACGAACTCGCCGTAGCAGTTGTCCACAAACAGCACGATATGCGGGTACGCCGCTTTAAGCTCTGCCACGTACGCCATCATTTCCCCGAGGCCGATCGACGGACGATCGTCATAGCCGCGCGAGCGCTGAAACGCAATCACCTGCGTGTCCGGTGTGACCGCCTCGTGCACGGCGCCCATGTCCACCCGGCCGCCGGCGAGCGGCACCACGTCGCAGCCGATGCCCCATTCGCTCATTGTGCCCGCTTCGCTGCCGTCGAGCCCGATCACCGTGTTCAGCGTGTCGTACGGCGTGCCGGTCGCATACAAAAGCCGTCCGCCAGGACGGAGCGCCGCAAACAGCGCCGTGCTGATCGCATGCGTGCCGGAAATAAACTGCTGGCGCACCATAGCTGCTTCGGTGCCGAACACATCGGCATACACCCGGTCGAGCACCTCGCGCCCGGTATCGTCATAGCCGTACCCAGTCGAGTGTTGAAAATGAAACGCCGACACGTTATGCGTCCGGAAAATATCGAGCACCCGCTGCTGGTTCACAAGCTCGCGTTCCGCAATGGCTTCAAGCTGCGGCGCAATCCGGCGCTCGGCCCGCTGCAGCTGCTTTTGTTCCATCGTATCGCGTGTCATTTTGCCCCTGCATCTCCTTTGGCATACTGCTTGATTTCCCGGTGGATCGCCTGGTCGCTCTGCACGTACCCCGATAGAATCCAACTTTCGTTTTCTTCATCGAGTGTTTCCTCGCGTACCACCGTTTCATGCTTGAACCGCTGCATCACATGGCCGTCGGCAAGCGGAATTTCCACCCGGTACGGCTGCAGTTGCTCGAGCAGCACACTTTCCATCGACTCCCGCAGCAGCTCCACGTCCTCGTCCTTCCGGGCCGAGATGGAAATCGACGGCTTGTCTGCCGCTATCACCGGACCGTCCTCGATGGCGTCGCGTTTGTTGACGACTGTGAGCGACGGAATATGGCTTGCTTCGAGCTCCTTTAACAGCCCGCGCACCGTGGCCGCCTGCTCGGCTGCCCGCGGGTGCGAGCCGTCAATCACGTGAAGCAGCACGTCTGCTTCCTTTACTTCCTCAAGCGTCGCCTGAAACGCTGCAATCAGCGCGGTTGGCAGGTCCTGAATGAAACCGACCGTATCGGTCACAAGCACCTCCAGGCCCGACGGCAGCTCCACCCGGCGCGTCAGCGGATCGAGTGTGGCAAACAGCGCGTTTTCCTCGAGCGTATCCGCTTCGGTGAGCTTGTTTAAAATCGTGGATTTGCCGGCGTTCGTGTAGCCGACGAGTGCAAACTGCAGCACATTCTTTTCCTTGCGCCGTTCGCGGTACTGCTCGCGGCGGTTTTTTACCTGCTTGAGCTTGCTTCGCACGTCGTCCATCCGCTTCTGGATGTGACGCCGGTCGGTCTCAAGCTTCGTCTCCCCCGGTCCGCGTGTGCCGATTCCGCCGCCGAGCCGGGAGAGCGATTCGCCCTGCCCGCGGATGCGCGGCAGCATGTAGTTCAGCTGCGCAAGCTCCACCTGCATTTTCCCTTCGTTCGACGCCGCACGTCCGGCAAAAATATCTAGTATCAGTTGGGTGCGGTCAATAATGTATAATCCGGTCTGGTTTGTAACTGTGGAAATCTGGCCGGGCGAGAGCTCATCGTTAAAAATCAGCAAATCCGCCTCCTGCTCTTCAGCGGTCGCCACCGCTTCCTCGAGCTTGCCTTTGCCGACGTACGTTTTCGAATCGAGCGAACGCCGGTTCTGCGTCAGCACAGCCGTGACCGTTCCCCCTGCCGTTTCCACGAGCTGTTCAAGCTCGGTAAGGGACGCTTCAAATGTTTCCTGATCAGTATCATCCTTATGGACGGCAATTAGTACAACCCGTTCTTTATCTACCTGTTGGTTCTCAAATTCCTGCAATAGTTTAGATCCTCCTGTTTTTCCTGTCCTCTACATACTATAATATGGGTTAAGTGCCAAACAAACAAGCCGCGATGCTTGATCGACAGACAAAGCAGGAGGAATGATGATGAATTTGCAACCCGAGCTTCTTCCGGACGGCATGCAGGCCTTTCTTTCCTTCCTGCAGTCCCGGGGGCGCAAGCCGAGCACGCTCAAGCGCTACGAATACGACCTGGCCGATTTTCACCGGTTCATCGACGTGGTCCTCGACGGCGAGGAAGCGGCCGTCAAACCCGACGACATTACCACCTATTTTCATATACTGGCCGAGGAGCGCCACTACCAGCTTCGGACGCTGAAGCGCATCCAGACTGTGCTCGTCCGCTACTTCCGCTTTCTGCGCGATACAAAACGGATCGCCTCCAACCCGATGGCGGAGCTTCCGGTCGATGACAGCGTCTGGAACGTATTAAAGGAGGAAGAGCTGATTGCCCCGAAGGAAATGAAGCGGCTCATGGATACGCTCGAGTCCGATTCCGGGCTGTCGGATAAGCAGCAGGCCGTGCGCCCGATGCTTGCCCCGCGAAACATCGTGATTTTAAGGCTGTTTTACGACTACGGCCTCCGCATGCATGAGCTTGCCTCGATCCGGATCGAGCACTTGCACCTGACCCGCGGGGAGCTCGACATTACCGAGGGCAACCCGCGGACGCTCAAGCTGACGAAGGAGCTGCAGAAGCAGCTGTACTATTACCTGAACGTCATCCCGCAGGCGGTGAGGCCGTCCTTTGACGGGGAGCCGCTGTTTGTCGCGTTTGACTTTCAGCGCCAGACGTACCGCTGGAGCTATGAAAACGATCAGCCGAAAAATTTAACCGAGGTCGCGATCCAGAAAATGATCCGCGAGGAACGCAAGCGTGCCGGCATCGAACGGGCGATTTCCGCCACTCATTTCCGCAACAGCTACATCGTACGCGAGCTCGAAAGCGGCGTATCGCCGGAAGCACTGATGGACCGGCTCGGGCTGCAGTCGATGCTCACGCTCACCAAATACATCCGCTATGTAAATGAAGAAGCAGCCGGCTGAGCCGCCTGCTTCTTTTTCTCCATTTAACGTTCCTGGTTTTGTTCCTGTCTTTTTTCTTCTTCCCGTTCCTGCTGCACCTGTTTTTTCCGCTGCAGCTGCCGGTGCCCGTATGTTCCGGTAAGCACTGTTTCCTCGTTTTCAAGTCCTGCGCCGAGCGCCCCGATACATGTCGCAAGCGACGCTGCCAGCCAGGCCAGTGACAGATAGTACGGGAGTTCGACGTTTTGGCCTACACCTAAATTGGACTGCAGCATCGACGTCGGAATAAACAAAAATACAGCCAGGAAAAACAGCAGAAACAGAATACAGTAGTAGCATATTACCCCGAATCCGATCGTAAGTACCGTGGCCGAGTTGTACAATCGCCGGATGCTTTTCGATCGGTTTTTCGAAGGTCTTTCTATAAGCCCGTGAGCGAGAAGCATCCATACCGTTAACGAGGTTAAGGCCACGACCATTAAGGTGATGGAGCGCCCCGGTCCGTACGCTGCTCCCATCTGCCAGAGCGTAGGAAATATTAATGCATAGGCCCCGGTGGCAAAGGCGATAGCAATCACACTTTTAAACGCGGTAAACACCTTTACCGGATTATTCGCCCGCGCCATCCCTGTGACCACCCGGGTATATCCATTGATATTGGGACGTGCCACGTACCGCGTATCCGACGTATCGTTACTTTCATCCGGCCGGATGCGGTACACCGGGGCGACCCGCTCCACCAGGCTGTCCCCGAGCAGCTGCCGGGCTCCGGTGTTCCGTACGTATCTTCCCTGCGTGCTTCCCATCGAAGCCAGCTTTTCTTCCTGGCGGTCCCGGGCTTCGTCAGAGCTGCCGTAATGCATCTCGCTCGTCAGCTGAAGAAGCGCCTCGCGGACGCGGCGCATGATCGGCAGCGCCCCGAGCGTCGGGATGGACAGCTGGGCAATTCTTCGCTCCACGTTGGCCTCGGCAACGAGAAAATCTTCATCCCGGAACAGCGGAAGGTCCGTCAGGCAGATCACATAATCCCAGCCGCGCTGGTCCTTTAGCGTCTGCGCTTCTTCGAGTATGGAAGCTGCTTCTTCAGCAGAGCCGGTTAACGGATCCACTACCACTTTAATATCCCAGGCATAATCGTCATCCACTTCACGCGAAAACAGCTCGGCAAGCTCCGGGTACAGAACATCGATCGTTTCGGAGGCGGCTCCCGGCGCCGGCACGAGCCCTACAATAAGAGACGGCTCGGTGGCATGCTCAGCAGCGCCCTCTGAGGATTCGTCTTCCGGACTTTTCACATTATTTGACTGGTCTTTTGGCGGGGACATAAGACTTCCCTCCTTTGGTGAATAATATATATCATAAAAAAAATAAGCCGAAAAAGGGCACGGTCCCTTTCCCGGCTTATTAGCAGGCATTTGTCCTCTAATTACGGCCAGAATTATATAGTTCACTTTCGTGAAAAACCTGTTTTTTTATTAATACTTTATTTACCGAAGTCTAATTAATACGTTCCCAGGCTTTAATGTCTTTAAACGTTTGTCCAGGTTTTCACATTTCACTCATCAAAAAGCGCCCACCGGCTGTGCCGGCAGGCGCTCGCTGTTTTTTTGCCCCTGTTATATCCGGATATTACTTTTTCGGCTCCATAACGAGCACTGCATACCCTTTGTCTCCTGTGAAATGCCAGAAAACAAACGTTTCAGTAATCTTACCGTCAATCAGGGATTCCAGGCTTGCCCGGTGAATCATCCGAAGCTCCAATGGCTTCTTCACTTCCTTGAGCTCATTGGTGTATCCCGCCTGAATCAATTCTTTTTCGATTTCCACGAAGACCCCGGTCCGTTTGATTACAATTGTCCGGTCATTCAGCCAGAACGATTCCGTCGCCGCCGGTACCTTCTGGCCCCACTCGCTCAGCTCTATAACTTTATCGTTAAACCTTTTGTAGTTTAAATGAGCTGGCCACTGAGCTTCGCATGCCGACGTATCCTCCGACATAACGCCAAGAATGACGCCCCGCTTATGCTGAAGATCCCAGTCAAAATACATCTCCCGGATCGTAATTCCCGCTATTACCTCTATCCGGGCGCGCATCTCTGTCTGGAGCTGCTCAAACAGTAAGTCTCTCGTGTCCTCCACCCGCTTATATTCGCCCTGGCCCATCAATATGGCTTCCATCGGCGCTAAAAAATCCCGCAGGTGAATAACTAAAAACGGATGCTCGAGAGTGACGTACACCGACGTCGGCCCTTTGCCAAAGTTATCCCGGATCAATTTGCCCATGTAGCCGGCAATTTCTCCGTGTTCAGTCCGTGTCTCTTCCATAGGAAGCCCCTGCGGAATCTACACAGCCGGGCTTTTTTTTATTTTTTCTGCTGCGTTTTCACACGTATTCCAGCGCCAGCAGGGCCGCAGTAAGGCCAATGGCTGCGACGGCCAGCGACCCTCCATGCACGAACCACTCGTACCGGTAATCATCGGGCTTATCGCTTTCCCGCTTCCACATATGCACACTTATTAATGTATAAATGGCGTAAAACAATAAAAAGATGATAAAAATGGAAGGCTCGAACAACTCCTGGAGGACGTTTACCAGGACGGTTCCCGCTAAAAACAAAGCGGAGAAGGTGTAGTTGATGACAACATGCGTCCTGCTCGCGTACCTTTTCTTTCTCAGGCCACCGTTTCGTTTGGTGTACCATTTCCGGCTCAGCCAGTAAATTGCTCCAACGGCTGCAATCGTTACGACTGTAACCAGAATCAGTATTTTTAAACTAAATGTTGCTTCAGGCGGCATCCTATCCCCCCTTTCCATCTCAACCTTTCACTTTAAAGCAAGAATACTACTGGTAATTTATTCCTTCAACCCTTCAGTATCTGTCATTATTTTTACACGGAAGTTTATTCAATTATGTGCCACCCCGGTTCATAACTGTTTGAAATTTCCTTTCATACGAGTGTTTTTTGGATGAAATGCACCTCCACATTAAAGCTTAAAATCTGATAAAATAATTATTATTTATATGCATTTAGTCGTGAGTAATTGCTAAAGGACTTTTTATCGATGTAATTCCCTATTTTCAGTGTATACTGGTAATTACAAAGGTATTAAGACCCTGGCACTTACTACTGATTTTTACATAGCCTATACGATTTTCTACGCTGGCTCGTTTAAGCCGCTAATCAACCACCGGAAGGAGTACTTCGCATGAATCTCCCGGAACAAAAGCATCCGCATGAGCCCTTTCAGGCAGAACGGTACTCGCTCGTCCGGTTCGTATATCTTGCAGAAAATACAGAACAGCCGAATAAACTGTGGTTTATCGGCAGCGCACTGGAATTGCAGGAGGAGCTTTTTCTCGAGCATTACACAGAGGTCAGCTTCGAATTGGGAGAGGAAATTCGTTTCCGGCAGCTGGTGATGCGCGTAGTGGCTATTGAAGCCGTGCCTCTTTCCTCCTGTCCTTCCTACTCGGCGGATGAAAAATTGATTACATACTATCTGGCCTCGGAGGACTTTCCTCTCATGTGATTTAACCAGCGTCAATGCTTCTTTACACTTTGAAAAAGGGGGAGAATAATGAAACAGCTGATCGAACGTGTGCATAAGGCTGCCCGCATGTATTCTGTCTTGGATTTTGGCGTGTTAAAAATATGTTTGTTTGCGATCGGTCTCTGGACCGGTATTGTGTACGCACGGCCTCTGCGCTCCAGGCTTTGCTTTATACAGAGCACTGCCCTCACCTCCTTCGTGTACATTCTTTACACCACCTTTCGCAAAATGTGTGATCACGGGAAAGATAAGTAACTATACCTTCCAATTCATTCCCAAATAAGGGTTACAGAAAGGAAGAAGCCTTATGCCCCTCCCTTACCAGCGGATACTCGTCGCTCTTGACGGCTCGGAGGAATCGAAAGCCGGCCTCGCCAAAGGCATTGAGACTGCCCTGGCCTACGGCAGCACGCTCGCCCTCTGTCATATCGTCGACTATCACAGCATCAAAGAGCTGCGGAAGCAGTACCCGGATTTAATGCTTCATGCCCTGAATAAACTGGGAAGTGCGATCATCACTGAGGGGAAGGCAACAGCCGAAAACGCAGGGATTCATAATGTACGCATCTTTATAAAAGAAGGCCTCCCGAAAACGATCATCGCCGGGGACATTGCGCAGTCGTTTCAGCCGGACCTGATCATCTCCGGCGGCTCGGGCGCCGGCAGCTCTGAAAAAAAGCGGTTCGGCAGCGTATCCGCCGGCATCGTCCGGCGTGCTTCCTGTGATGTATGGATCGTAAAAAACAGCGACCCTTCGGCCGTTTACCATTCGGTGTTAATTGCCGTCGACGGCTCCGACGTTTCTAAAAGCGCCTTTTACGCCGGACTGAACATGGCACAGAAACACCAGAGCCAGGCGCAGGTCATCTACGTGCTGAATACCCAGTCCCTCTCGTCGCTTGAGCCCTACACCAATGACCTCAAAGACGTGTATAAAGAACGCGCGGACGAATTGCTCCAGGAGTATCAGGTGTTAAGCGACGCAGAAAACCACGGTCTCCAATCGGTGCACTACTCCGTCGAATATGGCACGCCGAAAACAGTGATCCCAGGCGAAGCTGCCGGCAAATATCAGACCGATCTGATCGTCGCCGGGGCTTCGGGGATGGGACGAACGCAGCGTTTTATTCTCGGCAGCGTGTCTGAAAGCACCGTCCGCCGGGCTTCCTGTGATGTTTTAGTCGTGCGTAATCAGCATCATCCAGAATAATGAAGCCCCCCGATTATTAAAAATTTGATTCTGCAACAGCCTCTGGTGAACCCCTTTTGTACAGGGGTTTTTTCTTTTTGCCCTGATAGTCTTCTGTAAAAAAATGCATAAAGAGCCGTTGACAGCATGAAAAATATTTTATAAAGTAATTGAAGCGCACAAATCGTAATTATTACGATTTACATTTCACATAAGGAGGAGTCAGCTATGTATTCACCCATCCCGGTAACTGTTCTGAGCGGCTATTTGGGCTCAGGCAAAACGACGCTGCTGAATCACCTGCTTCACGAGCAGTTGGATTGGAAGGTGGCAGTGATCGTTAACGATATGAGCGAAATCAATATCGATGCCGATCTGATTGAACGCGGCAGCTCTCTTTCCCGCACCGAGGAAAACCTGGTGGAAATGTCGAACGGCTGCATCTGCTGCACACTTCGGGAGGACCTGCTTCAGGAGGTTCAAAAAATTACTGAGCGCGGCGGCGTGGATTATATTTTAATCGAATCCACCGGCATCAGCGAACCCATACCGGTCGCCCAGACATTCACCTATGAGGACGAGGAATCGGGAATTGACCTTACCGGCAGCTGCCGGCTCGATACCATGGTCACGATGGTTGATGCAGCCCGGTTTTGGACCGATTATACGTCAGGCGAAACGCTGCAGGAGCGCAGACAAAGTGCAGGAGACGACGATGAGCGCGAAATTGCCGATCTGCTGATTGAGCAGATTGAGTTTTGCGATGTGCTGATTTTAAACAAAACAGATCTGCTGACCCGGGAGCAGATCCAGCATTTAACAGGTATGCTACGGGCTCTACAGCCGAAAGCTGAAATCATTGAAACGGCGTATGGCCGCGTCGCTCCTTCCAGCGTACTTGGGACCGGGAAATTTTCATTTGATGAAGCTCTTCAGGCCCCGGGCTGGCTGCAGGAGCTCGAACAGAAGCATGAGCCCGAAACGGAGGAATATCACATCTCCTCCTTCGTTTTCCGGAGCCGGATCCCTTTTCATTCCGAACGGCTGCTCGAGTATTTAGAGGAATTCCCCAAACAGGTGATCCGGGCAAAAGGCATTATCTGGTGCGTCACCCGCAATGATACAGCACTTTTACTTTCGCAGGCCGGTACGTCGATTCAGCTTGAGCCGGTGTCCTACTGGGTCTCCTCCCTTCCTGCCGGCGAGCAGCAGCGCGTGCTCGAGGAACAGCCGGAGTTAAAGGACAGCTGGGACCCGGCCGTCGGTGACAAGACCACCGAGCTGGTGATTATCGGCCAGCACCTGGATCAGCAGAAGGTAACCAGGAAACTGACGGCGTGCCTGTTGACCGAAGAGGAACAACAGCTGGACGAAAGTGACTTTCACGACCCTTTCCCCTGGCTCGCTTCTCCGCACGATCATGTGCATGCCGGGGACGAACATCCTCATGCTTGAGTGGCTCATTATCGGTGCCGGCATCCACGGATGTATGACGGCCACCCACCTGGCATCTGCCGATCCCTCTTTGACACGCGACAAAAAACTATTGCTGATTGATTCGGAGACCGGGCCCCTGGCAGCCTGGGACAGACTGACTGCCCGCGTAGGCATGAAATACCTGCGGTCGCCCGGCGTTCATCATCTGCACCCTGAGCCCAGGAATTTATTTCGCTTCGTAAAACGTAATGATTATGATTTGAACCATTTTTCCGGCACAAGCAGAAAGCCGTCGGTTCCACTCTTTCACGATCATTGTACGAAAGTCCTGGATGAGTTAAATCTTCTGCCCTGTTTCCAACAGGCCTCTGCTTTCAGTATCGAGCGTTGCGTGTCGGGATGGCGAATCGAAACCGATCAGGGCTCCCTTTTCACGAGACGAGTCGTGATTGCAACAGGAACGAAAGAGCACTGCCAGCTCCCTTCGTGGCTTCCTGACGAAGATGCTCAAAGTGTCTGCAACCTTCATCAAAAGCAGAAATTAACACCGGCTGCTCCGCCCGCAACAATTATCGGCGGCGGAATGAGCGGTGTGCAGACTGCTTTGGAGCTTGGACGTCGTTATCCATCCCAGGTTACTCTCGCTATTCGCCATCCGCTCCGCGTATGGGAATATGATTCTGACCCTGAATGGATGGGCGGCAAATACGAACAGCTGTGCAGGCGTACCTTAACATTTTCCGAACGAAGAAATGTCATAAGCCGGGCTCGCCGGACAGGGTCGATTACGAAAAACCTTTACCGCCAGGTCCGGCGCGAGCAAAACCTTGGACGCCTTGAGGTGAAACAGGAAGCTGTTCAAAACGTCATCCACGGTCCTGCTGGCTGGCTGATTCAGGGCGGACAAACGACGTGGGAAGCCCGGGCCATTCTTTGTGCTACCGGTGATCAGTACCATCCGTCCCGCAGCCCACTTCTGGCACGGCTTATCGATTCGTATCGGCTGCCGCTCACCCCCTGCGGTTACCCGGCGCTTGCTGCGCATTCGCTTGAGTGGGCCGCGGGGCTGTACGTGAGCGGCCCGCTTGCCGACCTTGCAATTGGGCCCACGGCCCGGAACATTTCTGGGGCTCGTACAGCTGCCTCCCGCATTCAGCAGGAAGCCCGGCACGTTTCCTATAAATATATTTTTAACCAATAAATCGTAATAATTACGATTAACTACAAAAAAGGAGTGGTATTCATGAGAAAATTTCCATTAAAAGGGTTAAGTGCCCTCACGGTCAGCGCAATGATTATTACAGGGTGCGGCAACGACTCGGAGGAAAACTCGGGAAGCGAAAATGCTTCGGAGTCCGAGGAGCAGAACCAGGAACATTCGGACGGAGAATCCCAAAGCAATGAACAGGAACAGGCTGACGAAAATGACAGTGATAATAACGAGGAGCATGATCACGATCACAGTCATAACGAAGAAAGCCACGACCACAGCCATGATGAGGATGAAAGCCACAGCCATGATCACAGCCATGGCCAGGACGCCGAATCCGAGCGCATTTATAATGGCTTTTTCTATAATGATGAAGTAGAAGATCGCCCGCTTTCCGATTGGGCCGGCGACTGGCAGTCCGTTTACCCTTATCTGGAAGACGGCACGCTCGATGAAGTGTTCGCCCATAAGGCGGAGGAAGACGAAGAAACGTCGGAGGAAGAATATAAGGAATACTACGAGGAAGGCTATCAGACAAATGTGGACCGAATCACGATTGAGGACGGCACCGTTACCTTCTTCCAGGACGGAGAAGAAATGAGCGGCGAATACGTTTCGGGCGGCCACGAAATTTTAGAATATGAAGCAGGCAACCGCGGGGTCCGTTACATCTTTGAACTCGAGCAAGGAGACGAAGGCATGCCGCAGTACATTCAGTTCAGCGACCATGATATCAATCCGACTGATGCCGGGCACTACCACCTCTACTGGGGCGATGACAGCGACGAGCTGCTCGAGGAAGTGGAAAACTGGCCAACCTACTACCCGTCAGACATGGACGGTGAAGAAATCACCCATGAAATGATCGCGCATTAAGCATTTCCCAAACATCAAGCTACTGACGAAAGGAACGAATACAATGAAAAAACAAACTGCTTTAGGCGTCTCATTAGTTGCCGGTGCTCTCATGCTCCAGGCCTGCAGCACCAGTGACAATAATCAGCAAAACGCCTCCGGCGATAGTAATGAAGATCAGCAGAATCAAAATGAAAAGCTCGACGTTTATACGACTCTGTTTGCCTGGGAGGATTTTGCCAAACAAATCGGCGGCGATTATGTAAATGTCGAAAACGTCGTTCCACCTGGCTCCAATGCTCACTCCTTTGACCCAACCCCTCAGACCCTGACCGATATCGCCGAGAGCGACATGTTTATTATGACCGGCAGTGGTATGGAAGGCTTCGCGGATGAAGCAAAAAGTACGGTAGATGGCGAAAATGTGGAAGTGCTGGAGCTGACAAATAACATGGATCTTCTGGAATCGTCAGAGGAGCACGACCACAGCCATGAAGACGGTCATGATCACAGCCACGGCGAAGAGGGCCACAGCCACGAGGAAGAAGAGCACGATCATGACCACGGCCATGATGAAGAAGAACACGATCACAGCCACGGTGAAGAAGGCCACAGCCACGGCGGCGTGGACCCTCACGTATGGCTTGATCCGGTCCGGGCCCAACAGGCTGCTGAAAGCATTAAAAACGAGTTAGCCCGTCAAATGCCGGATCAGGAAGAAACCTTTGAGGAAAACTATCAGGCACTCGTGTCTGACCTTGAAGACATTGATCAGGGATTCACAGACGTTGCCGAGAATAGCGATCAAAATCAGTTTATTGTGTCCCACGCGGCTTACGGCTACTGGGAGGAGCGGTACGGCTTCGAACAGATCCCGGTCAGCGGCATTAATGCCCAGGATGAGCCTTCCGTTCAGGAAATCAATGATATAGTGGCCACGGCAGAAGAAAATGATATTAACACGGTGCTGCTTGAGCAAAACATCCCATCGAAAACAGCAGAAACCGTGCAGGACGAAATTGGCGCAGATGTTGCCTATCTGCATAACCTTTCGAGCGTCATGCAGGAAGATGTCGAAAATGATGCCACCTACGTCTCGTTAATGGAAGATAACATTAAAAGCCTCGAGCAGGCGTTAAATCAGTAAACAGCAAAAAGCCAGACGGGCTGCCCGTCTGGCTTTTACATTTATATTGCTGCCGGCTATCCACGCAGCCGGAACAGCCTCAGGCTGTTTGCGACAACAATGAGCGCCGCTCCGGTATCGCTCAGCACCGCCATCCACAGCGTCAACAGGTCCGGCACGATCAGCGCCAGTGCGGCCACTTTAATCAGCACCGCAAACCAGATGTTCTGCTTAATGATGCGAAGTGCCTTCCGGCTGAGCCGGATTGTATACGGAAGCTTGTCGAGATTATCCGCCATCAAAACGATGTCGGCAGCCTCCATCGACGTGTCTGCCCCGGCTCCTCCCATCGCAATACCAATATCCGCGGTGGCAAGCGCCGGTGCGTCATTGATACCATCGCCTATCATGCCGACCCGGCGGCCCTCCTGCTGGAGGGTGCGCACGGCTTTAGCTTTATCCTCCGGCAGCAGCCCGGCCATGTACCGGTCAATGTTCGCCTGGCCCGCAATTTTCGCAGCGGTGCCCTCATTGTCACCGGTAAGAACGGTCAATTCACGGATGCTGTTGTTATGAAGCGACTTTACCGCTTCCGAGGACATCGGCCGGATTTTGTCAGCAACGCCTACATAGCCCAGAACGCTCTCCCCGTCGCCGATCAGCACGACGGTCATGCCTTCGTTTTGAAGCTTTTCGACTTCTTCTTCGAACTCTTGCGTCTGAGCGCCCTGCTCTTTCAGCCACTCCGGCTTTCCGGCAGCATACGCTCTGCCTTCGATGGTACCGGCGACGCCTTTCCCCGGTTCCGCGTAAAAATTCGTCCCATTCAGGGAGGACACCTTCTGTTCCCCAGCATACGCTGTAATTGCGCGGGCGATCGGGTGGCTGGAGTATGCCTCCAGGGTCGACGCAATCGACAGCAGCCTGTCTTCGTCGCCGTCTGATGTGTAAACCTTTTCCACAACGGGTCTGCCTTCGGTGAGCGTGCCCGTCTTATCAAAGGCCAGGGCGTTCAGGGTGCCAGCGGCTTCAAGAAAGGCTCCGCCTTTAATCAGCACGCCCTGCTTGGCCGCATTGCCGATAGCCGACACGATAGCGACCGGTGTCGAAATGACGAGCGCACACGGGCAGGCCACCACGAGCAGTGCCAGCCCCCGGTACACCCAGTCCGCCCAGCCGCCAAAACCAATGACCGGCGGTACGACAATGACCGCAATCGCAGCGGCAAACACAATCGGAGTATACACAGCCGCAAACCGGTCCACAAAGCTCTGGGTCGGAGCCTGCTGCTCCTGCGCTTCCTCCACTAAATGAATGATCCGTGCAAGCGTCGTGTCCTCCGGACGTGCGGTCACCTCAACCTCCAGGCTGCCGAAGTCATTCAGCGTGCCGGCGTACACCTTATCTCCGGACGCCTTATCAATCGGGAGCGATTCCCCCGTGATTGGCGACTGGTCGATCATTGAGTTCCCTTCGCGAATCATGCCGTCGAGCGGTATCTTTTCTCCCGGTTTAATGAGCATCGTCTGTCCGAGACCGACCTCCTCCACCGGGCGCCGGATCCATGTGTCCCCCGTCTTTACCCAGGCTTCGGCCGGGGCGAGGTCCATCAGGTGGCTGATCGACTTGCGCGTTTTCGCCACCGAATACTGCTGCAGCGCATTGCCGAGCGCAAACAGCCAGACGACCAGCGCCCCTTCAAAGTATTCTCCAATGAGCGGCGCCCCAATCGCAGCGCCCATCATGAGCACATTCATATCAAGCGACCGGCTTTTAATGGCAAAATACGCGCTTTTCGCCGGCTTATAGCCTCCGACGACAATCACAGAAAGATACAGCATGATCGAAATGATCGCCGGGACCGGCATCAGTGAACTGGCAATACCGGCCAGCAGAAGGCCGCCGGAAATGATTGTATTCGTCATTCCGCGGAGCGGAGAGGGTTCCGGCTGACTGGCAGACGAGCGGCGCCCGTTGACTGGCTCCGCTTCAAATCCGAGCCGGCGGACCTCCTCTTTCACTGTTTCCTGCGGCAGCTCGTGATCGAGGGTCATCTTCCCCGTGGCGAACTGCACCTGCACGTCCCGCACGCCCTCAAGCTGCTCAAAGTGCTTGCTCACCGTCGCAGCGCACGAGCCGCAGTCCATGCCGTAAATGTTATAGGCTTCTCCGGTATCCGCTGCCGGCAGCTGCGTATCATACCCGAGCCGCTGCACCGTTTGCTGGATCACTGTCGGAGCCAGCGTGCCATCCGTGGACACCTGCATGCTGCCGGTCGTGTACTGCACCTTCGCCTCCTGGACGCCGGATAAACGGGAGACCCCCTTTTGGAGCGTAGCCGCGCACGATGGGCAGTCCATGCCTTCCACCTGGAAGGTATACGCGTTCGCTGCGGAGCCTTCGTCCGGCTTCGTTTGCTCTGGCTCCTCCTCCGGCGTGCAGTAGTCATCCTTGTCATCATCCGCACTGCAGCACGACGTCTCTTCGACCGGAGTCAATTGGATGGAAAAGGACCGCGGAGCAGACGGACGGCTGGATGCTTCCCCGCTGCAGCAGGAGCATTCTTCCTCTGATGATTTTCGTTCAAGGGTTTCCTCTTTAGATGCCAAGCGGCTTCTCCTCCATTCCCGGTGCCATGCCTCCGAGCAGGTGAGTAATCTGATTTCCCACGAGTGTGTAGAACACGAGCTTCCCTTCGCGGCGGTAGGTGACGGCACCTGCCTGCTTTAAAATCCGTAAATGATGAGACACCGTCGCCGTTGAGGTTCCAAGAATATTTGCCAGGTCACATCCGCAAAGCTCTCCTTCGACGCTGAGGGCGTAGGCTACCTTGTAGCGGGTTTCATCCGCAAGCACCTTAAACCACTGCGAGGCGCTGCGTGCATCCACCTGCCCCACCTGATTCTGAACGCGGGTCACCTTTTCCGGGTCGTAGCAATATATGTCACACTGTTCATTTGTTTTAGCCATATTTATCTTCCCTTCAATTTAACGATTAAATAGTTGTTTAATTGAATATTATACTTTTTTGATGAAACAGTCAAACATTCGTTTAATTGATCTCAAAGACTATAAGTTTAATATGAAGCTTTTGGAATTGTTGCCCTTATCTTCTTTACATGATGTTTAAATGAAACTAATATTCGCTTCATAAAATTTATTTATAGTAAGGGACGTGGAGTTATCCACGGCTAAAAACATATAGGGGGTCATTAAATGAGCAAGTGGAAGCGTTCGACGAAAGCAGCCTTACTGCTGGGGGCAAGCGGATTGGTAGCGAGTACCGCGATGGCATCGGAAAACGACGACAGCAACGATTCAGCCGGGGAGGCAGAGCCGGCCGCCGAGGAAGCGCAGGCTCAGAACGTTATTTTCATGGTGCCGGACGGATTCTCGGACAGCGTCTCGAAAAACTACAGCCTTTATAAGGACGGCGAGCCGGTATGGGAAGAGCGGGATATGACAACCGGCAAGGTGGATACCTCCTCCGCTGACGCTGTCATCACAGACTCGGCGGCTGCGGGAACGGCTTACGCCATCGGTGAACGGACGAATAACGGAATGGTTGGTATGACGCCGGACGGCGAGTCCAAATCCTCGATTCTGGATAAGGCTGCCGACATGGGAAAATCCACCGGGCTCGTAGCAACATCGACCATTACCCACGCGACACCGGCTGTTTTCGCTTCTCACGTGGAGGACCGCAACAACTATACCGAAATCGCAAAGCAAATGGCTGAAAATGAAAACCTGGACTTGATGTACGGCGGCGGACGCGAGCACTTCCTGCCGGAATCGGAAGGCGGCATCCGCGAGGACGGCGAAAACTACATCGATCATGCCACCGATGCCGGGTTTGAATATGTGGAAACTGAACGCGCCATGGATGAGGCAGACGGCGAGCGCATCATGGGGTTGTTTGCAGATGACGCCATGAACACCTCCATGGAGCAGAGCCCGGTGCAGCCATCCCTGTCCGAAATGACCTCCTCGGCCATTGACCACCTGTCGAAGGATGAGGACGGGTTCTTCCTTATGGTTGAGGGCAGCCAGATTGACTGGGCCGGCCACGCCAATGACCCGGCATGGATGATGTCAGATACCGAAGCCTTTGAACAGGCTGTGGAAGAAGCAACGGCTTACTCCGAGGAGCACGAGGACACGCTCGTCGTCGTCGCGAGTGACCACGACACCGGCGGAAGCGCCAGTGAAGCCACAGAGGAAAACCATCCTTCCAGCCTTCAGGACGTTGAAGCTACTGGAGCAGCCATGCAGGAGCAGGTGCTGCTCGGCGATAAGAGTCCGGCCGAGGTATTTGAAGAACACACCGGCATGACCATGACCGACGAGGAACAAACCATGGTGGAGGAAGCCGAGACGCTCGAGCTTGGGTTTAACCATGTATTAAGTGAACGCTCCGGTATTGACTGGACGAGTACGGACCACACGGCTGTTGATATTACTGTTTATGCCGAAGGGCCAGGCGAGGAAGCCTTCTCCGGAAACCTACAGAATACACAAGTATTTGATGCAATGCAGCAGGCAATGAAATAGTCTTTCATGTTAAACAGCGGCCCCACCACTTGGGAGACCGCTGTTTTAGTATACAAAAAGCGGAGATCCCGTCACGGGAGCCTCCGCCTATTTATCGCAGCTGTTTATTGAAGCGCAGCACTTCGCCTTTATTAATTATCAAACGCCCACTTCAACTTTTTAAGCCTCAGCTTTACCCGTTCAAGCACGGTCCTTCGGTATGAGGTGGTTTGAGGCTTCTCGACGATGTCCAGAAAGTTCCATCCGCCCCTGCCGTTCTCTGCGTAAATCCATTGCGTTTTTTTATCATAGTAGTACCGAAAGCCGTCATTGTCCTTTAAATGCAGGGACCGCTCCCCCTCCATTATTACATGTAAATACCCGTCGCACGTTAACATTATGTCATCCAGCGTAATATTTTCGCATTGCTCCTGCATAAAAAAATACCCCTTTCAATAGCTCGAAGCTACAGCACGGTCCGCATGCATCTTTGTTTCCGCTTCCCGGTGCACATAACTCCTATTCTGCGTCTTCCCCCCGCAGTTTTTGGTTTATCGTGTGCCTGCTTAAAGTCCCCCGTCTTTAAGCTTTCCTGTCTGCACGTTTTAATATCTTTATATATAACCCCTAATGAATACAAGTAAACGTAATAATTATGATAGTGTATTGATGCCGGGGGCAGACAGGGATTTACCGGGATGATTTTCCGGTTAAAGAGGATCGCTGCTTAGTATTTTTATATACTCTCACAGGTCTATTAATGATTTCAACAATGCACACTTGAAAAATATCCGCAACCGATAAAAACTGGAAAACACCGGATTTCATTATGTACGAAACGATGAAACGGTCACCCAGTTGTACTGGAGCGCCCAGAAGAAACCAATGGTTATAAACGGCATCAGCAGAAGCAGGACACTGAGGATAATCAACAGTCTGTTTCGCAGAGCCAGGGCCAGTACGAAGGCAAAGATACCAAACAAGCAAAAGTTAATGACGATTAGTATGAGCAAACCGATGCCGCCCTCGTAGATGGACCATCCGAAGGGCACCCACGGAGTATAAAAAGAAAATCCGGTCACCAGCAATACCCAGCAAAAAACGTAAGCCAGCTTTTCTATCATCATAACCGCCTCCTTTTTAACTGCTGAAATTTGACCTGTTATTTGTCTTGTTTACAGTGCAATACGCAGCACCAAGCGCGAACAGCGGCGCAAGCGGCAGCAGCATTCCGTTCCAAACAATATAAAGCAGCGGGGCAGCCACTGTCAGACCTCCGGCAAAGGCAGCCACCCGGGAGCTTTTCTTTTTGCCGAGCATCCATAAACCAATTCCTGCTAGCACTAGGCAAATGATAACCATACGTATTCTCCTTTACTTATCATGACTGTGGGCCGGTATATGTAAATCGTTTCGTTAAAATATGAATGGTGCCCATACCAGTATTAGCAAACCTCCTCCGATCACTGCTCCCCCGTTAACCAGCAGCTCGTAGCGGTAATCGTCTTTATTGCTGCTCTCTTTTTTCCATAAATACGTGCTTCCCGTGACATAAATTAAAAAGCACCCAAACAGCAGAGTTAAAATCGAAACCCATGACAGCAATTCAGAGACATTGGCAAACATCAAAATCACAAGGTTTGCCGTGATCATTCCAACCGTTAATTTCCGGTGCGCATCATTGGCGTACCTTCGCTTTCTTGGTTGACCGTTTCGCCTGACATACCACCTGCGCGCAAGCCAGGGAACCACCACTCCAATAACAATAAAGATAGAAAAAAGCAGCAGTAAAAAGTATAAAATTGCAGTATTTGGAGACATATGCTCTCGCCCCTCTTTAGTCAGCTTTTTTTCATCATCCCATAAATTGAAATATTATCCAATAATCGTCATTATAGCTAAAAAAACAAATAAAGGGAAAACACAACTAAATGTGCTTTCCCTCTTAATAGTTACCCGCATTTTTTATGGCTTTACCAATACCTTAAGTGCTTCGCGGTCGTTCATCTTCCGGTAGCCCTCCGGAACGTCGTCGAGACCGATAGTAACATCAAATACGCGGCCTGGGTTGAGGGTGCCGTCCAGAATATCCGGCAGCAGCTCCTCCATGTAGGCACGGGTCGGAGCAGGGCCGCCCGTAAGCGTAATATTTTTTCCAAAAAGGCTCATAAACCCAACGGCCGCCTCCTCGTACTGCGGCACGCCCACACGGCTGATAACGCCTCCGGGACGGACAACGCCCACACTCATGTCGTACGCCGGCATGAGCCCGACACACTCCAGCACGACATGGGTGCCTTCACCGTTCGTAAGCTCGCGGACCTTGGCAATGCCTTCATCCCCGCGCTCGGAAACGACGTCAGTGGCGCCGAATTCGACACCGAGGTCGGTGCGCTCCTTATGGCGTCCCATCAGGATAATTTTTTTGGCCCCGAGCTTTTTCGCGGACAGAACGGCCAGCAGCCCGACGGCTCCGTCGCCTACTACTGTAACGGTGGTATTTTCATTGACGCCGCCCATCACTGCGGCGTGATAGCCGGTACCGTACACATCCGAAATCGTCAGAAGAGACGGAAGCAGCGGGGAATCATCACCAATATCATCCGGAAGCTTAAACATGCTTCCATGCGCCTGCGGCACACGAACGTATTCAGCCTGGCATCCGGTCATGAAACCACCATTCACACAGGACGTCTGCAGGCCCTCCTGGCAGTACGGGCATGTATTATCTCCATACGCGAACGGCACTACGACAAGATCACCCTTCTTAAAGTCCGTCACGCCGGAGCCCATTTCTTCGATCCGGCCGATCACCTCGTGGCCCATTGGTTCGCCTTCGCCGTGTTCATCGGCGTGCATATGGCGGTATGGATGCAGATCGCTGCCACAGATGCAGGCAGCAACGACCTTCAACACACTGTCTGTCGGCTCCTGCAGCTGCGGCTTCGGTACGTCTTCCACGCGGACATCGCCCGCTTCGTACATGATATTTGCTTTCATAGCTGAATTCCACCTTATTCTTAATATGTTTGTTCTTATCCTCACTTCTCCGCAGTCCTGGATGGGTGATTTTTTTAGTATAACCCTTGTAGTCCACTTCAAGGCAAAAGAAATGCTTTATTCTTTTTTCCATAAGAAAAACACCTCCACGTTAGAGGCAAACTGAACCAACAAACTGAAACAATAAAAAAATACCAGGGCAAACGAGTAATTTTTAGTATTATTCTAAGTCCAATGGCAGAAGAAAAAAGATAAAGAAAACTACTATGGAGATTTTAGATCTTAAAGGAGGCCAGTGTTAGTACACGATAAAATAAGATAACGAAGGACTTATAATTCCTTTCAAGCCCTTTTTCCTGCTGTAACGCATCAAACATTTAATATAAGTACTGTTCTCGTTTCGAGGTGGAAATGATTAGTTTGAGCATTTAGAGGGAGCTGCCATCCGTTCTTTAGGTGGTTGAAAATCATTTTTCACCCTATATACTGAAATTAATAAGAGCGGAAAACCTTTTTATATTTCCGAGCCTATAGTTTGTCGGCACACCTTCCCTGACATAAACCTGCAAGTTCCTTTCGAACCATTTTTTCCAGTAGTGAATATGCCTTTTTACATGTATATCTTCCGCCCATATGCATGGCAGTCATAAACATTTCTTACTGCAAACCCCTTTTTCATCCCAATTAGCCGCCCCACTTATATTGCAGTCGATGCCCCACTTCACTGCAAGCCGCTCCTTTCATCATACGCTTTTTTACAGCACCTGCATGCTCGCTCTTCTTCCTACTGCCCACCTCACTGTTATACCATTTGAAGATTGGATTCATCATTTGTTTCGATAATATCATCTGCTGCAGCCCAACAATCGTTTATAAAATTCTACGGTCACTTCGCACTATGTATTTTTTCATAACGTACCGTTTGATGAGAGACATGAGACTCCTGGTAAAACTCAACTTTTTCATAAAGCTACACAGGAACAACGCTTGCCTCTAGCTTAGCGAAAGGAGTTGATTTCGATGACTGGATCCCAAATTTCTTCTATTATTTCTTACATTAGTGTATTTTTTGCCCCCGTTCTCGTACCCTTGATTGTATTAATTATGGGGAACGATTATTCCCGGTCCCATGCCGGAAGGGCCCTGAAGTCCCACTTAACCCCTGTACTGATGTTTCTGGGCCTGAGCCTCTGGGTAAATTTATCCAACGGCACGTTCATGTATTCATTTCTTTTCTGGATCTTATTTTCGGCTATTTCATTTATTCAGATCGTAATTATGGTTTATAACGTTATCTGGGCTATCCAAGTAGCAAAAAAAGCCCCTCCAGAAGTGGAAGCGAAGTGACCTAAATAAATGAAACAGATAAGAGCACCTCCCATGTCGCATTTGTAGTAGGAGCGACAGATGGAGGTGTTTTTCTTATGGGAGAAAGTAAACAACGGTAACCATCAGAAATGAAATGAAAACTCCTTTGGCTTAAATGGCAGGAAGGGTGGGGCAGCTGGGCTCTCATGGACTCCTTCAGCATCAATAAAAGAGAATAAAGGCAAATATCCATTACCCGCAATGTCTATTGTTTACCTTTCTTGTACTACCATTATGCAATTTTTAAAAGTCATATGGGCGAACAAACAAAAGCCCCGACTCAAATAGTAGTCGGAGCTCCTGTTTAACATCAGCTGTTAATTGACTGAATTTCAAATCACATTTGGTTTTGGTCAACAGCTCAAACATTTGTTAGTTACTGGGAGGTAACAAAATCTTCCATTGCCAGTGCATTATATTAAAATTCACTCATCCATCCCCATCGATTTTTTGTAACCCTCGAGATACGGCATTTCGGACGGGCTGCCCATTTCAAAGCCGGCCATTGTCCGGTGCCACAGCGGGTAAATCGGTGCCGGACGTGCGACGGATTCAATCCGGTCATGCTCGTCCTGCGTCAGATACATATCTGCCGACGCCAGGTTTTCGTGCAGCTGTTCTTCGTTGCGGGCTGCGATGACAATCGGGCCGACGTTCGGGCGGTCCTTTACCCACGCGTAGGCAATCTGTGGAACCGTGGCGTTCCGGCCTTCGGCGACTTCCTCAAGCGCGTCAATTACCTGATACAGGCGTTCCTCGTCCTGGATCCATGGCTCCGGCCAGCCTTCGCCCTGGCGGGTATTTGCCGGTGCTTTTTTGTTGCGGCCGATTTTTCCGGTCAGAAGCCCTTCCCCGAGCGGGCTCCAGATCATTGAGCTTACGCCGAGCTCCCGGCCTGCCGGCAGCAGCTCGTACTCTGCTTCCCAAGCCTCCGGTGTATAATAAATCTGTTGGGTAACCGGTGGAATGTAGCCGGGCCGCTCAGCGACCGAGAATATTCTTGCCAGCGCCCAGCCGCTGTAGTTGGAAACGCCCCAGTACCGGATTTTTCCGGATTTCACGAGGTTGGTCATTGTTTCCACGGTTTCCTCCACCGGCGTACGGCCGTCCCACAGGTGAACGAAGTACACGTCCAGATAGTCCGTGCCGAGCCGCTCCAGCGTCCGGTCGATAGAGGCTTCAATATTGCTGCGGGACGCGCCGAGGGCGTTCGGATCATTGTCAAAATGAAAGCCGGTTTTGGACGTTAAGAGAACTTCATTCCGGCGTCCTTTGATCGCAGAGCCCAACACACGTTCAGCGTCCCCCTTCGAATACAGATTCGCCGTATCGAACATGTTCATGCCTGCTTCCAGTGATATATCCACTATCCGGCGGGCATCATTTTCATCCAGATTACCTGTTGCTTCAAACCCATTCGTACCGCTGAATGGAATGGTGCCGAGAATGTACTTTGGCACGCGCAGCCCTGAGTTTCCTAAATAAATATATTCCATTAATAAAGCCTCCTGTGTATTAAAGTTCTTCTGGCTGACAGGTCATTTTCTAGTAGAGCAATTACTTTGTTCTTATTCATTCGTTGATTTTTTTCCAAACATTTGTAAGCGAATACCTGTTCATGTAAAATAATGAAAATAATGCTGCTGCATTTAAGGGGGTTATCGTATTTCTACTGAAAAAATCGGAAAAGAAAATTTACATACCGAACGTCTGCTTTTAAGAATTCCCGATCCTTCGATTGATACCCAGGCCGTCTACGATGGAATTTCGCAGTCTCATCAAAGTCTTAAAGCCTGGATGAGCACCTTCCAGGAGCCCTCAACGCTCGAAGGCACAAAAGAATTTTTAACGGACGCCTGTGCTCAATTTTCAAACAAACAAAGCTTCCGCTACTTGCTGCTTGAAAAGCAGTCACTTTCCTTTGTCGGAAGTATAGTTATTCAGGAAATTGACTGGCACGTGCCTCGCTGCGAGCTTGGCTACTGGATCCTGGACCCCTTTCAGCGCAGAGGATATGCACTGGAAGCTGTCACTGAAATCGTCCGGTACAGCCTCAAGGATCTCGGCATGAAACGGATCGAAGCCTGTACGGATGAACGGAACTACCCAAGCACGGCTATGCTTGCGAGAGCCGGCTTTCAACTGGACGGCATATTTAAAAATGATGAACGCTCCGCGGACGGAAGTCGTTTAATAAACTCCGCGGTTTACTCCGTTACTACTTAGAACAAAGCTCCCTTCCTTTACCAGCGCACGTTACAAAAAAAGCTGAAGCCGGAGAATGAACTCCAGCCTCAGCTTTTTTTGTTTCATGCTTTTCTTTTATTAATACGGATCTGACGGAATGCCGTGCTCTTCAGCCTGCTGGACGCCTTCTTCCGTTTTGGTGACGCCGGCAGGTTCGCCGTGCGTGGAATCCTGGTCTGCGCCGTCTGCAGAGCTGCTGTTTTTCAGCCCTTCTTCGACCCGGCGGCCGTATTCCTCATCGCACTTCTTAAAGTGCGCAATCATTTCTTCCTGGATTTCCGTTTTACATGGAATCAGGTTGTCGACAAGGTTTTTGATTAACTCGTCTTTTTCCCATTCCTTGAACTTACGGAACGTTTCGCCTGCCTGCCGGTAAGGATTCTGGCGGTCGATGGCCTCTTTTTTCACTTCCCCTTCGGTATAAGGCGTGTGAGGCTTGCCGCTCATTTCCGCTTCCTTCAGGTTATTCATTGTGGAAGGCTCGTAGTTTACGTGCGGATTCTGTCCTTCGTCGTTGTCGACTTTATACGACATCTGTCCGCCGCGCTGATTCGTCGCAACCTTTTTCTTCGCCTGGTTGATCGGCAGCTGCAGATAGTTGGCGCCGACGCGGTACCGCTGCGTATCGGAGTACGAGAATGTACGGCCCTGCAGCATTTTATCATCGGAGAAATCCATGCCGTCAACAAGAACGCCCGTACCAAAGGCTACCTGCTCGACTTCGTTGAAATAGTCCTCTGGATTGCGGTCAAGCACAAGCTTGCCGACCGGGATCCACGGGAACTGGTCCTTTGGCCACAGCTTTGTATCGTCGAGCGGGTCAAAGTCGAGCTCCGGATGATCATCATCGCTCATCACCTGCACACGAAGCTCCCATTCCGGGTAGTTGCCTTCTTCGATGTATACCCTGTCACATCAGCTTTTCAAAGCCCATTCTTCCGGGCGCAGCGCAAGCGAAGCCGGCGGGTTCACACCCTGCCGGCCATCGTTCATTATTAAAACGCAAGTTAAATCATATAATCCCAGGAGTCCTGCTTTGGCTCTGTGGGCGTTTTGAACGAAACGTTGCCCTCATGTTCCAGAAAGCCTTCAAGGGTCTGATACCTGATCGCTTCCGCGTATTTTTCCTCCCACCCGGCCCTGAGCAGCAGATCCCGGACCGGCCCCTTCAGCTCAACAAACCATACCTGGACGTCCGGCTCCCGGCGGAACATTTCAATAATCTGCTCGAGAGCGCCGATGCCGGTCGTGTCAATGTCGTTCACTCCGGACATATCGATTGCGGCCTTCAGCCCGCCGCCTTCTGTTTTGCGGCGATCCTGAATCGTTTTTTCCACCATTTTCACAAAATAGCCGACGTTTGAAAAATGGATGCGCGTGTCCGCCCGGACAAGCACCGTACCCGCCACCCGCCTGGCGTTTGGAAACCGCTGCAGATCCAGATAGCTGTGCGTGTCCTCTTCATAGCCGATTTCCACAATATTCGGCCGGGAAATGTGGCGCAGCAGCAGCAGAATGGAAAAGCCGATCCCGATTAACAGTCCCCACTGGATGCCGACGAGAAGCGTCGCCGCAAACGTTACGATCCATACCCATCCGTCCTCCGGCTTCACCCGGAAGGCCTCCTTGAGCGATCCGACATTAATCAGGCCGGTGACCGATACGAGGATAATCGCTGCAAGCACTGCGTAGGGCAGAAAGTAAAATACAGAGGTGAAAAAAAGGAGCGTTACAAGCACCCCGGCAGCGGTTATAATCATCGCCGCCTGCGAGGCAGCGCCTGAACGGTAGCTGATGGCGCTTCTTGAAAAGCTTCCGCTTACCGCATAGGAGGAAAAGAACGGCCCGGCAATATTGGCATAGCCGATCGCGCGGATTTCCTTGTTCAGGTCGACGCCGGTATCGTTTTTATCACTCAGCGTTTTTGTGATCGCAAGCGTCTCCATCATGGCAATTAGCGCAATCGTCAGCGCCGTCGGAATCAGCACCTGCACATCCGCGAGGTTAAAGCCCGGTACGGTGAAATCCGGGAGCCCCTGGGGCACGTTTCCAACAACACTTACCCCCTGGTTGTCGAGACGGAAAAGTCCGACTGCTGCAATGCTCAGTACGACGACAATGAGCGAAACCGGCAGATTCCTTTTCACTTTACGTCCCCCGACCAACAGCAGAAGGCCGGTGATGCCTACGAGAAGAGTCGGAATATGTACCTGGGGCAGTTGAACGATCACATCCCGGAGCAGCGGGATAATCTGCGTCTGGCTGCCTACACTGATGCCCATAAACTGCCCAAGCTGGCTCATGCCTATCGCGATGGCCACCGCCGCCGTAAATCCGCTGATTACGTTCGGCGAAATGAATTTCACAAACGCGGCGGCGTTCAGCAGGCCGAGGGCCACCTGCATGACCCCGACCATGACTGTAAGGAGCATCACGAGCATCACGTAATCCGGCGTCGCCGGCTCAGCATACAGCGACACGCCGGAAAAGACAAGAATAGAGGCCATCGCGACCGGCCCGATCGCCAGATGCTTCGATCCCCCGAACAGGGCGTAAATCACAAGCGGAATCAGCGCAGCATACAGTCCCATCACCGGCGGCAGGCCCGCGAGCACGGCATAGGCCATCCCCTGCGGAACAACCATAATAAAAATCGTAAACCCCGTGGCCACGTCCTTTTTCAGCGACTGATTGCTGTACTCCTGCGGCATACTGAGTATGTTTTTTATCCTCCGTGGCATAAACCTTCCTTCTTTCTCCGTAAGCTTGCAGAGTATTCAATCTCTCTTCATAAATCATGAACCATAACGGCCTAAAAGAAAAGTGCGCCCCGCACCTTTTTGGAAAAATAGTCTAAAGCACGCATCCGGTCATTTAGTTATTTAACGGCATCATAAAAGGCAGGCGCCCGGAGGCCCCTGCCCTTTTATACTATCCATTGTTCTGCAAAAAGGCTTTAATCTGCTCGCGGTGGGCATCGGTATCTGCCCTTGCCTCCTCTGAGTATGAAATGGTATAGATTCCTCCTTTTGCATAAAACGTGTAAACCATGGGACCACTTTGAATATCCCGTCCCACCGGGCGCCCGCCAATACTCAGCACATCGTCATGAGCTCCGTAGACCATTCGGTCGCCCGCTTCGTAATCCAAAATAATGTGAATATCACTGCTGTAAATTCCATACACGAGGCGCGTGCTGTAGTCTTCTTCATACCGGTGCCTGTTGCCGGCATCCCGAAAATAGGGCAGTCGTTTCCCCGGTTCCTCGTCGCTGTACCAAATTTCCAGTTCCTCGGGCTTTCCTTTTTCATCTTCATTAATCTGCACCCTCGAAATGAATGAATCGTTAAACGACGGCAGCGGCACCTTCTCTCCCCATTCCGCTTCTATATTCCCAGGCACGTCCTTCTCTTCCTCCGTATAGTAAGAAGGAACCGAACAACCGCTTAAAAGGATAAACATGCCGGCCGCACCGGCAGAAAAAATCTTTTTCATTATGCATTCTCCTCCCGCTTAACACCTAACCCGATTTTGTGCGAAAGCAGGATTACCGGCTTTTTTTCACTACCCGGGTTCCCGCGAGAAAATCGTGCACGGCCCGTTTATCGTTCCGGACAAGAACCATTATTATACTCGTAATCATCAGTATGTATAACGTGAGCCCGTACAAAAGATTAGCCACGAGCACGCGCATCAGCATCGCCCCGATACCGAGCTTTCTGCCGTCCGTTTTTACAATCTGAATGCCCATGGCGTACTTTCCGACTGTCTGCCCCTGCCATACTACCGGCAGAATCATAGAGTATAAAAGCGATACGGTCCCGGAAAACAGATCAATATTCACATCCTCGGCATCCACCCACAATATGGCCAGCATCCCAATCAGTAGAGTGGGGAGGATGAGGACGGCCCCGTCAATAATAATAGCGAGCAGCCGGCTCCCAAACCCTGCAGCTTCCTGTTGCATCCAAACGCTCCTTTGTTCATTATTATGGCAATCTTTTTCTATTTTTGGCTCTTCACCACAAGTTGGACTTGACACGATAGGGATATGAAAAAAGCGGCTCTTCCTTTATCTTGGTATTGGACTAGAACACCGAGAAAGGAAGAAGCCACTTGGTCACCTATTTTATCAAAGAACTGCTGCACCTTCCAGCCTACGACTGGATCCATACATCTAAACCGCACGACACCTGGATTTTTCACCTTTCCCCGAAATACCGGCAGACGGCCTGTCCGGTGTGCGGGAGCTCCTCGCGACGGAAGACCGAAACCGGACGGTTTCTCCGGCATACCCATACCGCATCCACCGGCGTCATTTGGATCCGTGTTCCTCGGGAACGCCGGGCTTGTACTGGCTGCGGGGCGACGTTCACAGCCTCTTTGCCGGACATTCCGGACCGTGGCTCTGCCACGGAGATGTTTCAGGAGATGGTGGTCCAGGCCTGTATCGGCCGCTCCATTGCCGATGCTGCCCGTACGTTTGGCCTCCCGTATACCACGCTGGAGCGTTGGTTTTATCGCCGGGCCCCGGCCTTACTTCCCGTTTCCACTCCCACGGTCGTCACCGTCGATGATTTTGCCTTTCGTAAAGGCCATACCTACGGGGTGGCCGCCATGGACTGGCATACCGGCCAGGTGCTGGCTATTGGGAAGGGGCGGTCCACCGCTGCGATTACCCATCTGTTGGATCAACTGCCGGATACCGTCAACGGTGTTGTGACAGATGGGGCTCCGGCCAT
>NZ_JBQOJA010000024.1:0-44853 GCF_054971385.1 Marinococcus tarijensis
GGCACTGACGGGACCGAAGACTCCGGCGGGCCATCCACCGACGAAGAGGATTCCACTGAGGACTCCTCTTCTGCTCCCTCTGATGATAATGCAACGGAGGAAACTGAAGAGTCTGACGGCTCTTCCACAAATGAAGAAGCCCCTGGCGAGAATTCTTCGCCAGAGGCTTCAAGTGATACTGAAAATGAAACAGATGCAGGCAGTTCTTCCGAACAAGAAGAGTAGGGAACAAAAAGCCATTATGTATTTAAATTAAGAATTAAGCCATTTGGGCCAGTCCAATCCACACCAGCAATATTGCAATAGGCACTGAAACCATTCCTGCTGTCCGCAGAAAACGTCGATTTTCTTTACTTCCTTTAAATATTAAATAGAAACTTTCCAGTAAAATAATAATACCGATAATTAAAGCAACCAAGACCGCCTCGCCCCCTTTCTATCCTTTCTGTATATCATACCTGAAGGGTCATTAGAAATAAAGAAGCCTCCGTACATGATAAGTACGGAGGCTTCCTACATTTTCACACTCTAGTCTTCCATAGTAGAAAGATCACCAGTAGGAAGATCAAGCTCCCATGCTTTCAAGACACGGCGCATAATCTTACCACTTCTTGTTTTCGGAAGTGATTTACGGAATTCAATTTCTTTCGGCGCAACGTGACCAGCAAGTTCTTTTTTCACGAAGTTTTGAATTTCTTCCTTCAACTCGTCTGAAGCTTCATATCCTTCCCGCAGGGCTACAAATGCTTTGATGATTTCCCCGCGTACCGGGTCCGGCTTACCAATAACCCCTGCTTCACCTACAGCCGGGTGTTCAACCAGTTTGCTTTCTACTTCAAATGGTCCGACTCTTTCACCAGCGGTCATGATAACGTCATCTACACGGCCCTGAAACCAGAAATAGCCATCTTCATCCATGTACGCAGAGTCACCGGATACGTACCAGCCGTTTAATTCAAAATAGCTGTCAAATTTTTCTTTTCTATTCCAAATGGCTCTCATCATTGCCGGCCAGGTTGGCTTGATAGCCAGGTTACCCATCCGGTTCGGTGGAAGCTCATTTCCCTGATCATCAACAATTGCTCCGTAGACGCCTGGAATTGGTTTGCCCATGGACCCGGCTTTAATTGTCATTGCCGGATAGTTACATATCATCATCGCACCTGTCTCTGTCATCCACCATGTGTCATGGATGCGGAGATTAAATGCTTTTTCACCCCAGCGTACCACTTCTGGATTTAACGGCTCCCCAACACTCAAAATGTGTCGCAGCGAAGAAAGATCATATTCTTTCACAAGCTCGTCCCCGGCGCTCATGAGCATCCGGAAAGCAGTTGGTGCACTGTACCATACGGATACATTGTACCGATCCAAAGTATCATACCAGTCCTGGGCGCTGAAGCGGCCGCCGCGCACCACGTTTGTTACGCCGGCAAGCCATGGACCGAATATGCCGTAGGATGTGCCTGTTACCCAGCCAGGGTCGGCTGTACACCAGTATACATCCCCGTCTTTCAAATCCAGTACCCATTTCGCTGTCTGATAGTGCTGTATCATGGCATTGTGTACGTGATAAACACCCTTGGGCTTTCCAGTAGAGCCTGAAGTATAATGCAGGATCAGTCCGTCTTCACGGTCTACCCATTCTGGTTCAAAATCGGTTCCTGCCTGCTGGAGTCTTGCATCAAAATCCAAAAATCCGCCTTTTTCATCATCTACGCCTCCGTGGATGAACACCGTTTCCAGGTTTGGAAGATCATCAAACGGCACCCGTTCTACTAACTGAGGCGTTGTAACGAGCGCTTTTGCTTCGCTGTCTTCAAGACGGTCCCGGACAGCTCCTTCCATGAAGGCTTCAAACAACGGGCCAACGATAGCGCCCACTTTAATTGCACCGAGAAGAGCAAAATAAAGTTCGGGAGAACGGGACATAAAAATGAAGACGCGGTCCCCCTTCTCAATACCTGCTTCTTTCATTACATTTGCTGCTTTGTTTGTGTATTTTTTCATGTCCGCAAATGTATACTCCTCTTTGCGGCTTCCATCTAAATAATGAAGTGCTACCTGGTTTTGCTTATCAGGATTCTCAGCATGGCGATCAATTGCTTCATAAGCCATGTTTACCTTTCCTGTTTCGTGCCAAGAGAATTGTTTTTCGATTTCCGACCAGTCAAAGTTTTGTTTTGCTTCTTCGTAGTCTTGTAGGTTGTAATTTCCGTTAATTGGTGGAAGCGTTTGCACTTTCATTTGAAACATTCCCTTCTGTCGATCTTGATTTGCACAAATTCATTATAATATAAGTTCATACTTTGTTCAATTCTTTCATTTCTTAATATTCTCATTTCTTCCACCAATCTGAAGTAATTTTCTGATATGATAATAATGTAAGCAGTACCATAGGTGGATGAAGGATGGTGTACATGATTCACAAAAAGACCTATTATTCCAGGGAAATCGCATGGAACAACCACACTTTGCTCATGGAAGGCCCTGTTTCCGGTAAAACACTTCACGATTACGACTTTCATCCAGGCCTTACAGCGTTTCGTTCCCATGAAGAACAAAAAAAGGCACTAATCGGCATTGCTGATCTTCCTGAAGGGCGGATTAATATCGTGGCTGATGGCAAAACGATTGTCGGCTATGTCACATTTGTATATCCGGACCCATTAGAACGCTGGTCAGAAGCCCGGTTGGACAGTCTCCTGGAGCTTGGGGCCATCGAAATAGCCAAAGAATACAGAGGAGCTAAAATTGGCAAACGCCTATTAGAGTTCTCTGTGCTCGATGATGCCATGGAAGACTATATTATTATTACTACAGAATACTACTGGCACTGGGATCTTAAATCAAGCGGCTTAACCGTCTGGGAATATAGAAAACTCATGGAAAAAATGATGAATGCCGGCGGGCTCGAATGGATGGCCACGGATGATCCTGAAATTTGCTCTCACCCCGCAAATTGTTTAATGGTAAGAATTGGCTCACGTGTATCAGATACCGATATCCAACAATTTGATAATGTTCGTTTTACTAATAAATTTATGTTTTAACCGCCTGCACAGAGGAGGAATGTTTGCTTGTTCGTGGAAGAAATTATGGTTAAAGACGTTATAACAATTGAACGAACCACGCTCATACGCACGGCTTTAGAGCTTTTGGAAAAACACCGCATCCGGCATATACCTGTGATTGACGAAAACCGTTATGTCGTTGGTATTGTAGCGGACAGGGATATACGCGATGCCAGCCCTTCCATTTTTCAGCCCGGCGATGATAAAAAAGAATTGGAACAGCCCGTTTCTACAATTATGACTTCTCCCGTTGTCACCATTATGTCCTATGATCTGATGGCTGATGCTGCAGTAGTCTTATACGAAAATGATATCAGTGCTCTCCCTGTCGTTTCCTCAGATGATAAACTGGTCGGCATACTGACTGAAACCAACGTTCTGCATACGTTAGTAAAAATGACAGGAGCCAATCAGCCGTCTTCCCAGATAGACGTTGTTGTTCCTAATTTATCCGGGCAGCTGGCAGAATTATCATTGATTTTTAAAGAAAAAAAGACAAACGTTATCAGTGTACTGCTCTTTCCACATAATGAAATTGATAAGCAGGTGCTCAGCTTCCGGGTGCAGACAATGGACCCCCGAAGGCTGATTGCCGCCATTGAAGAAAAAGGGTACACTGTACAATGGCCGAGAATGCCGGAGCCGGGATCATGACAATGAATCACGCTCTCGTTTATTCTCCGGATATGCCGCAGTACAAATTTAATGATGATCATCCTTTCAGTCCCCTTCGTCAGCAAATCACCTTTGATCTGCTATTGGAAATAGGGGCAATCAATGATAATCAGCTTGTTCCATCACGGATGGCAACAGATGAAGAAATAATGCTTGTACACGACCAGCACTATTTGGAGGCAGTTAAAGCGGCCGGAAAAGGCGAACTTAGTATTGGCGTTGCAAATAACTATGGCCTGGGAACAGAAGATACACCTATTTTTGACCATATGCATGAAGCTTCTGCCACGCTTGTCGGCGGTACTCTTCAGGCTGTTGAAACAGTTCTCTCAGGTAAAGCAACTCATGCTTTCCACCTTGGCGGAGGCCTGCATCACGGCTTCCAGGGAAAGGCTTCGGGCTTTTGTGTATATAATGACAGCTCCATCGCCATTGAATACGCACGTAAACACTTCGGAGCACGAGTGTTGTATGTTGATACCGATGCCCACCACGGAGATGGAGTCCAGTTTTCTTTTTACGAGGAACCGGATGTATGCACACTGTCGATTCATGAAACAGGGAGGTACCTGTTTCCAGGTACTGGCAGCGTTGGTGAGAAAGGCGCAGGACAGGGCTACGGCACTTCCATCAATATACCAGTGGACGCCTTTACAGAGGATGATTCTTTTCTGCATTGCTACGAAACAGCACTGCGGGAAGCAGCCGAGTTTTTCAAACCGGACGTCATTTTTACACTTAACGGGGCAGACGCGCACTATTTCGACCCACTCACTCATCTCTCCTTAAGCATTGAGTCATACAAAGCCATTCCTGCTATCGCTCATCAAGTAGCTCACGAGTACTGCGGTGGCAGATGGATTGCAGTCGGTGGCGGTGGATACGATATGTGGAGAGTCGTACCAAGAGCCTGGGCGGCCGTGTGGCTTGAAATGAGTGAGCAGACCCAATTATACGAACAAAACTGTCCAGAAGAATGGCGGAGCCGCTGGGGAACAAATGCGCCTATCGAGCTTCCAACCAAATGGCAGGATCCAGAGCAAATGTATGCTCCGATCCCAAGACGACCGGAAATTGAAGAAAAAAATAACCGTTCATTAGAAAAAGCCCTTTTTCATATTAGAAATGAAAAAAGGCCGTGATTTTTAAAAAAGTAAGGGAAGCAGCCTGGCTGCTTCCCTTACTTTTCGGGGATAGTCGTTGATTGTCTGTACTCCAGACGGTGTGGAAGGACTACAGTGCTTTCATCCACTTCCTCTTTGTTCATAAACTTGGTCAAAAGGCGCATCGAAACTGCCCCGATATCATACATCGGCTGTACTACGGTCGTTAATGTCGGCCGCACCATAGTCGCAAGACGTGTATTGTCAAAACCGATAACATTCACCTGCTCCGGTACGCTGAAGCCATCGTCCTGCAGACCGTGAATAACACCGAGAGCCATTTCGTCTGTAGAAGCAAAAATAGCAGTTGGAGGGTTTTCGAGCTTCATCAGGGACTGGGCAGCCCGGAGTCCGGAATCATATGAATAATCTCCTACTGTTACTAATTCTTCCTCAAAAGTAATATTATTTTTTTTCAGAGCTTCTTTATATCCGCTGAATTTTTTATATCCATTTACCGGGTCTTCAATAGAGCCGGAAACCATACCGATCCTCTGGTGGCCGCCTTCGATCAGTTCTTCCACTGCGTCAAAAGCAGCATCTGCATAATCAATATTTACTGAAGGTACTTCTTTATTTTCATCGACTGTCGCAGCCAGGACGATCGGTACCGGGGAGTGCTTGAACTGTTCCACATGCTCCTCAGTAATTTCGCCGCCCATAAATACAATCCCATCCACCTGCTTTTCAAGCAGTGTATTAATCAGATTAATTTCCCGGTCTTTATTCTGGTCGGAGTTGCTCAGGATGATATTGTATTTATACATCATCGCAATATCTTCAATCCCCCGGGCCAGTTCGGCAAAGAAAATGCTTGATATATCCGGAATAATTACACCGACAGTGGTCGTTTTTTTACTTGCAAGACCACGCGCTACAGCGTTTGGCCGGTAACCGAGCCCTTCAATGGCATCCAGCACCTTTTTTCTTGTAGCTGGCTTCACATTTGGATTGCCGTTCACCACACGCGAGACGGTCGCCATTGAAACGCCAGCCTCTCTTGCTACATCATAAATTGTTGTATTCACTAGTAATCCTCCTTCAAGTCCCTTTCATCCACTTCTTAACAGATGATGCTATCATATAATAATGGTTATCTCCTCTGCAATTCATTTATGAAAACTTTTCATAACTTCCTATTCAGCAAAGTACATTCAGGGTTGTTCTTTTCTTCACAATCACAGATTTTCCAATCATACCATATTAAGCACAAAACGTCTTCATTATTGATTTAGCTTGTTTTCAATTGTTTTCATTTTACTATGTTTTCATACTCGTTTTCAAGAAAACGCTATCAAATAGTTAAAATTAATCAGCAGGACTTATCATATAAAAAAGCACAGGGAGGCCTGTGCTTTCTTGTACTGAATTATGATTTGTATAGTCCGGAAGCCCGTAAAGAATCCAGGAATGATTCAAATTGAGCAAGATCCATTTGCTGAGCGGAATCAGAAAGAGCGACAGCTGGATCAGGGTGTACTTCGGCCATGACTGCATCTGCACCGATAGCAAATGCTGCACGTGCTGTTGGTTCAAGCAGATCCCTTCTGCCCGTAGAATGTGTCACGTCCACCATTACTGGAAGGTGTGTTTCTTTTTTCAGAATCGGTACTGCAGAAATATCGAGAGTGTTTCTCGTTGCTTTTTCGTACGTACGGATACCTCGTTCGCAAAGGATAATATTTTCATTCCCTTTAGCCAGAATGTATTCAGCACCTTTAATCAATTCATCGATAGTCGAAGACATGCCGCGTTTCATTAATACAGGCTTGTCTACGCCACCCACTTCTTTTAATAGCTCAAAGTTTTGAGAGTTTCTCGCACCGACCTGAATAACGTCGAGGTAATCCAGTGACATCTCTACATCCTGCGGGCTCACAATTTCGCTGATGACTACCATATCCAGCTCATCAGCTACACGGCGCAGAATTTCAAGGCCTTCTTTGCCAAGCCCCTGGAAATCGTACGGGGAAGTTCTCGGCTTGAATGCCCCGCCGCGCAGAAGGCGAATGCCCTGGCTTTTCATGAATTTAGCTACTTCATACACCTGTTCGTAGCTTTCCACGGAACAAGGTCCTGCAACAAGACGCTGAGAACCGTCTCCGATTTTCTCGCCTTTCAGGTCCACAATTGTATCTTCAGGTTTTTTCTTCCGGGATACCAGCAGTTCTTTACGATTATCGTCTTCCTGAAGCTCAAGGCCTGCCTGGAAGATTTGTTTGAAAATATGCTGGACCGTGGAAGTGTAGAAAGGCCCTTCGTTATGTTCTGCAATATGATCAAGCATATGGCGCTCGCGTACCGGATCGAATCGCTTCTGTCCAGACTTGCTTTTCACGTCCCCAATTTCCCGGACCAGGCGTCCACGTTCATTAATCAGCTCCAACAGCTTTACGTTCACATCATCCAATTGTTCTCTCAGGCCATCTAACTGTTCGTTACTCATACTCTCCACTCCTTCAGTCAATTACTTATCTTTTCGATTACGCCCCATTATAAACGAAGAATTCTGTTCTGTCAGCCCTTTTTTCTTTATTTCTTAAACGCTTTTAAGTGTTAAAGTATTTTTACCTTTAAAATAAGCTTTACGTCTATATTTAATTGAAAAAACATATTAAAAACCGCTGCGTTTGACACAGCGGCCTTAGCTTTTAAGAATTATTGCTGTTGTTTTCTGTTGAACCCTTATGCAGATCACGTACATCTTTTTTTACATCCTCTGCCGCTGCTTCTTCACTTTCATCAATCCGCTCATTGAGTTCTTTTGCAAGCTCTTCAGCAGACTTCTCCTCGTCTTCTCCTGAGCTTCCTTTCACGCGTTCGTATAAATGAGAAGACTGGACCGAAACATTTTTGGCCAGCTCGCTGGATTTATCTTTAGCACGATTTGCCCAATCACTGCCTTTTTCGTACGCTTCGGAAGTTAATCCGCTTGATTTCTGTTTTACTGACTGGGTGCCTTCAGAAAGATCCTGGCGCCATTCTTCCCCGGACTTCGGAGTAAGAAGCAGCGCTGTCGACGCCCCTACAATACTTCCTATAATCGTGCCAATAATAAAGTCTTTTGTGTTGTACGAAGCCATTCTTCATCGTCCCCTTTTATTTTGTCCGTTTTTTCCAGCGGGCATACAAATCAATAAAGGCATTCCCCCACTGAATCACCTGGGTGACCTGCTCTGATTGTTTTGAAGAATAATTGGAAACGGAATCGGCTACACGGCGGAATGAATGGTTAACATTGTCCACCGATTCCCCGACATTTTGCAGCGACCCTACAAAACCATTAATACTTTCTGTTTTAGCCTGCACATCTTCCATAATAGTATTAGAACGGTTAAGCATAGCCTCTGATTCCCTGGTAATGCCCTGTACCTGCTGCTCTACTTGTTCCATTGTATTCCCTACGCGTTCCATCATTGTGGTAGCTGTCTTCAGCGTTTTCACGAGGAAAATAATTAGAACGGCAAAAGCGATCGCTGCAATCAGCGCGCTTATGTACCCTAAAATAGCCATATCACAATACACCTCCTGTCGCCATTTTACCACTATTTGTTTGGTTTGAAACTCCATTCTTCATAGAGGATCTTTCTATTTCCCTGTTCCCTTTTCCCGCAAAAAGTATGCTTCCTGAATGAAAAAACAATCACCTGGATGCCGGCTCATCCTCTTCTCTTGATATTGATACCAAAAAAACGGAAAGCTTCTGCTTCCCGTCCTTTCGATTTTACTGTTTGGAGGATTCAAGGTGAGCTTCATAGGCACTTTGAAACTTTTGAATATCTCCAGCTCCCATAAATAAAAGCACAGCATCATTATGCGTTTCAAGCACCTGGATACCATCCTCCTGAATTATTTTTGCTCCAGGAATAAGCTGCTTTAAATCATCGATGCTTAAGCTTCCATCCTTTTCCCTGGCTGATCCGAAAATATCGCAAAGGTAAACGTAGTCTGCCATCTGCAGACTGTCTGCGAAATCATCAAGAAAAGCCTTGGTTCTTGAAAACGTATGCGGCTGAAAAACAGCTGCTACCGAACGGCTCGGGTACTTTTGTTTCGCTGACTCAATGGTGGCGCGGATCTCCGTAGGGTGATGAGCATAATCATCAATCAACACCTGCGAGCCTGAGATTTTTTCTGTAAACCGGCGTTTTACCCCGCTGAAAGAAGCCAGCTGTTCACGGATAATAGAAGCGGGAACCTCTTCATAGTGGCAGATGGCAATAACGGCGAGCGCGTTTAGAATATGATGGTTGCCATAGCCCGGAATAGTAAAACGGCCGAAGCGGTCCCCGCGGATTTGAACATCGAAGCTGGTGCCATTTTCGTCTACTAATATGTTTTCTGCATTAAAATCATGCTTTCCTTCAATACCGTAATAAACAATTGGTACCGGAGCGTGTAGTTTTTGAAGATGCTCATCATCGCCGCAGGCTACAATACCCTTTTTTACTTTTTGAGCCATTTCATTAAACGCCTGCACGACATCGTCCACATCAGAAAAATAGTCCGGGTGATCAAAATCGATATTTGTCATGATAGCGTAATCAGGTACATAATTCAAAAAATGACGCCGGTATTCACAGGCTTCAAACGTAAAAAAGCGGCTGTTTTCCATGCCCTTTCCTGTGCCGTCTCCAATCAAGTATGAGGTTGGCTTATACGCCTCGAGCACATGGGCTAAAAGACCGGTGGTGGTCGTTTTGCCGTGAGAGCCTGCCACTGCTATCGATGTAAAATTCTGAAGAAATTCTCCTAAAAACTGAGGGTATGAATGAACTTCCAGTCCTGACTGCTTTGCCTTTTTCACTTCTTCGTGTGTATCACCATAAGCTGCTGAAGCAACTACTGTCTGGCCTTCCTGGATGTTATCAGCCTGAAAAGGAAGAATAGAGATATTTTTCTTTTCAAGAGGCTGCTGGGTAAAAAACGTTTTTTCAACATCTGAGCCCTGTACAGTGTGATTCATATCGTGCAGAATCTGGGCAAGAGCACTCATACCGGATCCTTTAATTCCAATAAAATGATAATTAGACATATTGTCTTCCTCCGTTCTTTCAAAAAACCTTGCCGCCGAAACGCACAGGTGAAAGAGATCGTTTTTCATGGTGTGTATCATATGTAAACATACTTGTCTTATTATAGCAAAAACCTTTAGTTCCTCCAATGGAACGACTTGAATTGGGCAGAAAAGCCTGACTCCCGTCTTCGTTTAAGGTTAAAAACTAACAGACGGGAGCGCAAACTGCAGCCAGGAGGCCCCTTTTTCTTTATGCCACCTAATGTGTTCTTCCTTCTGGTAAGCTTTTTCCGCCTCAAGCATAAGTGCCTGAAAACCTTCGACACTAACCCGGAGCGGTACTGCCTGTCCCAGACGGGTATCCTCAAAACCCACACGTGCTGTCCGGACAAGCCAGATGGAGGATACAGCCGGCTCCAAAGCCGTGTCCTGCTGCAGCCGGTTTGAAAATTCCTGCCCGCCTACTGCTCTAACCCAGTAGTTTTTTTCATTCAATTCCACCGGTATCCAGGAAGCTGTTAACAGCAGACCCCCGAGCTGGAGATCCATGCGGGTCCTCTCAGTCAGCGTCTGCTTTAAGAACATATCAAATAAATGCGTTCCGATAATAGTTACATAGTCATATGAAAACCATTCCTCAAACAGCATGTCCCACGGTTTCTTTTCCACCTGGTCCACCGTGATCCCGGTCTGTTCGGCAAAAAGATGCTTGGCACGCACCTTTTCACGCAGGTTCGTATTTTCTTCTTTCCAGGCTTTAAATGCTTCGAGCAGGCTTTCGAGGCACCGGTCTGCTTCCGCCTGCCGGCGCTGTCGGTACCTTTGTATATCCGAACGCACGGCCAAGAACTCCTTTCCGGGAAAATTAATACTCAACGAGCTCCATTCGATTATTCGGGCGGTATTTCCGCCCCGCTTTAGCTTCATGTTCTCCATTCAGCAATACATTGTCTCCCGTAAAGCCGATATGGATTTTTAATAGGCTGCTGCCAATACCATAAATATCAACAGGAACGTCTTTAGCTTCATATTCCTCAATACGGGCCGCGTTGAAACCACCACTTACCATTATTTTAACATGCTGAAATCCTTCTTCGTCCAACACTCTCCGTAAGGCAAAAATCAATTCGGGATTAGCGCCGGTAGGATTGAAGGAGCCAAGCACTTCCGGATGCCGGCAGAAATATTGATCCACCATACTGCCCGACGTATCGAGACGCACTGTCTGGAGCTCATTGCCAAATTCCCTGGCCACCTTCAAAGAGTCGGTAATAACGTCATTATTGTAATCCACCAGTGCTACGAGTTCATCTTCAGGGAATGTTTCTTTATACGCGCGAGTCGCCTGAATAATGTCACCCTCGAAGAGCTGGAGAAGGGCATGCGGCATCGTTCCCATTCCCTTTTTCCCCCACCATTCGCTCATCGCGTGAGTCGCCTGAGCCTTGGAACCCCCAATAAAAGCGCTGTACCCGTCTCCTGCCTGCTGCGTGAAATGATCATCCCGGTCTCCCATAAAAATTACGGGCTTTTTTCTTCCGGAGATTTTTGCCGCATTAACGACATTAAAGACATTTGTAGCCACAGATGTACGCCTCGCAAGTATACCGTCGATCAGGCCTTCGAGGAAGCCGAAATCCTGGTACTTTCCTTCCACGGTCATTACAGTTTCATACGGTTCGATTTTGTTGCCATCTTCAAGGGCATGGATAACAAGTTCTCCCGGATTGGAGGAGAAGGTTTTCACTAAAGCGACTGCTTCATCCACTCCGCATAAAACGGCTTGATCCTTTTGAAAAAACTGCATCAGTACACGTTCTTCCGGCTTATATTTCTCTGCGATTTTTTTGGTCTTCAAAAAGTATACTGCGGAGAACCAGCCTTCCTTTACCCGTTCGTCGAATTTAAAGGTTTCGTTTGTTAATCGTTTTTGTTTTCCTTGCAGTTTGAGTTCAATCTCTTTCATAATAGCTGCTCCTTAACCTATGTATCAGAATAAGAGCCCGTGATTTTCCACGGGCTGCTTGTTTTTATTCTATTTATCATATAAAACCTTTCAGGGGAAAGCAAGCCTATACCGACTGTTCCCACTCCTGCCGGGTTACTAATACATTTCTCGGCTTGCTGCCTCTCGCCTCCGAAACAATACTGCGGTTTTCCATCGTATCGATCAGCTTGGCTGCGCGGTTATACCCTAAAGAAAACCGGCGCTGCAGCTGGGAGGCGGAAGCCTGCTTCTGATCGATAACGAATTCACACGCATTATCATAAAGGGGGTCCTGGTGCTCTTCCTTTTCGAGGTGCTTCTGCAGCTCCTCTTTTTGGAACTGATAAACAGGCTTTTTCTGTTCTTTTACAAAGTCTGTCACGGCATCTATTTCTTCATCTGTCACAAATGTGCCCTGCACACGGGTTGGTTTGGAGGCCCCGTTCGGATAGAAAAGCATGTCGCCCTTGCCAATTAACCGCTCAGCGCCTCCCCCGTCCAGAATAGTCCGTGAGTCGACCTGGGAGGAGACAGAAAATGCTATTCTGGTTGGAATGTTTGCTTTAATAAGACCTGTGATGACGTCTACTGATGGACGCTGTGTTGCCACAAGCAGATGCATGCCGCAGGCTCTTGCTTTCTGTGCAATACGGCAGATCGCATCCTCCACATCCTGTGGCGACACCATCATCAGGTCTGCCAATTCATCAATTACAATAACAAGGTACGGCATTTTATCAGCATAGCGCCCTTGTTTTTCCATGCGCTCATTATATTTTTTCATATCGCGCACGCCTTCGCGGGCCAGTCGCTCGTAGCGGGCCTCCATTTCCTGAACCGCCCATTTCAACGCTCCCGTGGCTTCCTTGGCATCGTTTATTACCGGCGTAATAAGATGAGGAACCTCCCGGTACGAAGCAAGCTCCACCATTTTAGGATCGATCAGCATCCATTTGCACTCTTTCGGAGAAGATTTATACAACAGGCTCAGCAGAATGGAGTTGATGCAGACACTCTTTCCTGATCCTGTAGCACCTGCAATCAATCCGTGCGGCATGTTTTGCAGATCGGCTATGACAGGGTTGCCGCCAATATCAAGACCCATGGCTACCGAGAGTGGCGATTGATGATTTTTAAATACATCCCGGCGGAGAATTTCCCGTAAAAACACCGGTGCAGATGTCGGATTGGGCACTTCAATACCAATAGCATTCTTCCCCGGGATAGGGGCTTCCATTCTTAAATCCTTCGCCGCGAGCGCCATTTTAATATCATCTGTCAGGTTAGTCACTTTCGTCACTTTTACCCCCGGCGCCGGCTGGACTTCGAATCTTGTAACCGACGGTCCTTTTGTAATCTGGGAAACCTTTGCATCCACATGAAAGTTTTTCAACGTCGTTTCAAGCTGTTCTTTCTGCTCTTCAAGCTCACTCTCATCCTCATCTTCTTTTTTAGGAGGAATATTGAGCAGTTGAAGTGATGGCAGCCGGTATCCCTGTTGTTTTGGCTGCTGCTGAACGGAGCGCTTATCTTTAGGGTACATCATGACATTAAACGGGGTAGATGTGGACGTCCGCTTGCTGCCGTTTTGTTTCTTCGCCGGAGCTTCCGGCTTTTCTTTCACTGATGAAGGCGAAGGAGTTTTCAGTTCTTCTGTTTTCGGTTCCTTATTATTCACGGGCAGTTCGTTTTTTTCCGGTGCTGGCACAGGCTTGTTTTCTACTGCTGCCGGCTTTGTTTCCTGCACGTCTTCTACGACACTTTCCGGAGTACGTTCTTCTTTCCAATGGATGGAGGCCGTCTGAGGAGTCTGCTCTTGTTCCGGCACCTCTTCTTCGACGGGCTCTTTATCTGCTTCTTCCTCCGGTACTATTTCAAACGCAGTGCCTGAGGGAAACAGCTCAAAGTCTTTTTTTTCTTCTGATTCAGGTTCATCCTCAGATATACTGTCCTCTGTTTCCTGGCTTTTTGCTTCCGAGTCCCATTTTCCGCTTCTCTGTGCCCTGCTGATTTCCATAAAACGGTCGGTATCTTCCTGCAGAATGGAAGGTGCCCTCCGTTTTCGTCCCGCTTCTTTCTCTTCGACCTGCTTCGTTACGGAGGAAGGCCTTCTGTCTCCCGCGCGAATTGAATTCAGGAAAGCGATATCCTCACGAATCTGTTCCTGTACAGATGTTTCCTTTCTGTTTTCCGCCTCCGGATCTCTTAAATTACCCGGATGCAGGTCGGCCTGCTGATATCCAAATATCGGAGAAGGGATACTGCCTGCTTCAAAGTTTTTTCCCTGGAAATAGCCGGAATCCTCTGTTCCCGCCTTTTTTTCTCCTCTGGACTCAGAACGTTTAGAGCTTTTCCCGCTGTGTTCCTGTTCGGTTTCCCCGCGGTCTTGTCCAGCTGTGCGAGGTTCAGCAGAAGCTCCCGAGAGCTTTGCTGCACTCGGCCGTTCAGGGGCACGGGCACTGTTTTTTTGCTGTTTTGCTTCCTCATAGCTTTTAGGATACACGTTAAACATTTTCACCGGCTCAGATTCCTGATACGTCATTCTCGCTATGTATGGAGGAGGATCCTCTCCGGAGCGCTTTATACGATTTTCACGGTTGTTGTCCTCTGGTTGTTCTTCATCGTTAAAAAGAAAATGCTGCATTCTTTTCATCCATTGTTGAAAGGATGACGGCATTTTCAACCCCTCCTTTTCTTACCGGGCCTTTTTGAGTTTATTTTTTTGTACCTGCACAAGAAAAACCCCTAGCACGACTAGCGGTTTTTCATTCACTTACTACACGGAGGCCGAAACCGGGCGTTCGTGATACTGCTTATAAAAGTCCTCTCCTGTCTCATACGCATCACCGAGAACGAGGATACCTTTTTCCGTCTGCTTTTCCGGCAGGGCAAGCTCAGACACCGAGCAGATCATACCAGTAGAAGTCACACCGCGCAGCTTCGATTTTTTAATTTTCATTCCTGATGGCATTACTGCCCCAGGTACTGCCACAGCCACCTTTTGGCCTTTATCTACATTCGGGGCACCGCAGACGATCTGAAGCGTGTCCGCTCCTGTATCCACCTGGCAGACGCTCAATTTATCTGCATCCGGATGCTGTTTTTTCTCGGTCACATAGCCCACCACAAATTCGGACTCGGCCGCTACCTTAAGCGAACCGTCTATATTATTTTCTTTTAAGGCTCTATTAACGAGTTGGATATGGTCTTCGTCCGCCGCGATCCGGCCTGTTCCTGTAATTTCTCCGTAGGAGGAGGCATTAAAAATGTGATAGCCTACTATTTCCTTCGTGGTGGCGTGCGTGAGCACCGCCACATCGCCATGCCTTACTGTTTCACGCTGTTTTGAGTTTATTGGTTTTAAAGAGAGGAGAAGTACATTCCCGATTCCTTTTGGATTATAAAAAATATTCATTCGTTGAGGCTCCTTTTCGCTAACTTAACTTTTATTGTATCACAGCTTGAACACTCCCGCGAATCAGGTTTTAGGGCGTTTTTTAGCTAAAATAAAGATCGGCTCGAATTCTCCATTTTCATACATAAACGGTAGAGCCGTAATCGGCACCCGGCCATCATTAAAAAAGCGGAAAGCCATCTGTCCGAGTACATCGTAGCCGTTATCGTTTGTGATATCTGCAATAATAAAGACATCGTTATGGGGAACTGCTACTGCCATATCCCCCTGCACATCTTCAGCCACACTCTGCAGTAAGGCTTCGTTTAATATGCGGCTTGCATCATAGCCGTCATTTGTATTAATAAAATAAAATGTGTTTCCCGCCACTGTATCCTTTTTCATCGGCACTTCCAGTGTTTTTAAATTACTGCGGGCAGCCCGGCGGATACTTTCCGTTTCTATCTGTTCAGCTTCAAGCGTTTCCTGTTCGATCAATGAATACGCTTCTCCCATATCCAGGGCATAAAAAATTCTTGTTTCCGCTGTATGGTCATCCCATACGAGCTCCTTTCCGTCCTTCGTTTCGGTCGGAAAAGAAGTGGAACGGATTACCGGATAAATATATTGTTCCTGGCCGGAAAGGGAGACATCACGTTCCATGGCACGAAACGAGGTATCGATATAATGCACAACCTCCTCCACGGCCTTTTCCCCTTCACGTTCATATTTTGCTGCCCATTTGCTTAAATCCAGATCAACTCCGGTTTTCAGCTGCTTGTGCTCGACCCGCAGGGAGCTTTGTTCATCATCATATTTAAACGTACGGGAATTGTCGTCCTTCAGTCGTTCCCGCAGTATGCGCTGTAGCTTTCGTACTTCCATTCTTAATCGCTCCTCTTGAACATTCTTAATTCTATCGTAACATGTGCAAAGGTGTACTCCCACACTCGTGCTTACTGTCAAAAAAAAGACTGCCCCTTTTTTAGGGACAGCCCTTTTCCACCTTATGAATCAGCGTTGACTTTTTCCAGTGATTCATTCAGGAAATGCTGTACTTCTTCCGGCGTCTTCCGCTGCTTGCTTACGAAGCGGTGGACTTCTTCCCCGTTATGAAAAGCAAGAAAACTCGGTATGCCCATCACTCCGTAATCAATGCATACATCCATAAGCTCGTCGCGGTCCGCTTTGTAGAATGTAAACTGATCATACTGCTGTTCGATTTCCGGCATCGCCGGGTCAATATACGTGCAATCCGGGCACCAGCCGGCGGAGAACATAATTACTGTATTTCCATTATCAATAGCTTGATTGAAGGATTCCTGTGTAGTTAAATTTTCCATGGTTTTGCCTCCCTTAAATTAATGCATACAGAGAAGGTTACCCTTCCCGTATCTTCATATCCCCCATTCTAATCCAATTTCGTTTGCGCATCCACTCTGACAAACCGAGACTGATTAACGCGGGGGCAGCGACATGAAGAAGCAGGACTGCACCAAGCACTTCAAAAGAAAAACCCATCGTTTGAAAGGTCATAATCTGGCCCACCAGACCACTAGTGCCCATGCCCGCACCAGCTGCATTATTTTCCATCATAAAGACCATTGTGGAAAAAGGAGCAACGGCCATACCGGCAACTGTCGGCGGAATTAAAATGAACGGCCGCCTCACAACGTTTGGAACCTGAAGCATGGATGTACCAATGCCCAGCGCGGCAAGGCCGGAAAATTTATTCTCCCGAAAGCTGCTGGCTGCAAAACCAACCATTTGTGCTGCACACCCAACAGTAGCTGCTCCGGCTGCAATACCGTTCAAATCAAGAATAATGGCAATAGCGGCACTTGAAATCGGCGCTGTCAGCGCAAGACCCATCAATCCGGCAACTAAAATGCCCATAATAAGCGGCTGCCGTTCCGTCGCCCATACGATTATATCTCCAAACCCTGTCATAAACGACTGAATACCGGGGCCGAGAAGCTGCGCTATTCCATAGCCGGCAATAATCGTCACAAGCGGCGTTACTATAATGTCCAGACGTGTTTCTTTAGATATCAGCTTGCCCAGCTCCACTGAAACGAGAGCTGCGATAAAAGCCCCTGCCGGTCCCCCGAGCTCCGCTCCGGCAGCACCCGTAGCTACTGCGGAAAAAACAACCAGCGGTGGTGCCTGCAGGCCATATGCCACTGCTACACCGATCGCGGGCCCCATTAATGATATCGCAAGCGCACCCATGTTCTCAAAAAAAGCAATACCGAGCTGCTGACCGATTGTTTGAATGATTAAACCGATAATTAACGACGCAAACAGACCAAGCGCCATATAGCTCAAAGCTGTAACTCCATATGTCTTTACACTTAAATTTACACCCTTTTTCAAAAAAAATGAACGCATCCACTCTCTCCTTTTCTTTTTTCTCATTGTAACCATAATGTAGCTTAATGAGAAGGCGCCGTCTAAATCCGGCGCCCAGTTTGATATATCCACTGCCCGTAAAGCAGAGAGACTATATGATGAAATAAAGCAGTCCGGTCCACCTGCCCCGCGGTTAAAATACCGATCGCACCTTCATTTTGATGGACATTTTCAAGCTGTGTATAGTGGTCCACTGCCGTTTTTAATTCCACTCCATTATAAAGCATAGCAGCAATACGTTCCGGAAGCAGCACACGAGCCCCGCCCGCCGTCCATACAGCGGCTCCATCCGTGAGTGCTCCCCAGCTGCACAAATATATATCCTTTCCTTCGGGCTGAACGCCGCCTTCAAGACCTATGCCAATATCAGCAGATTTTTGTGCGTGCCATGCCCGGTTCACAGCTCCTTCTCTTGTTTCCTGATCAGAAAATGGCTGGGCACTCACTCCTGAAGCAGCAGACATGCCCGCCACAGAAAAGTCCGGGCTCAATACCTGGCGTACAGCCGCCACCTTTACAGCATTTTCTGATCCCACCATAGCCTTTTTCAACTTCAGACTCCTTTATGAATCATATCGAGGGCCTGTTGGTCTGTGGTTCGCACAAGCTTCGTCAGCAGTTCCTTCGCAGCAGCGTAATCATCTACATGCAGCAGTGAAGCAGACGTGTGGATATAACGGGAGCATACACCGATAACAGCAGATGGAATACCTTCATTGGCCATATGCACCCGGCCGGCGTCTGTCCCTCCCTGGGAAATAAAGTACTGGTAAGGAATGCTGTTACTTTCTGCTGTATCGAGAACAAAATCCCTCATGCCGCGGTGCGTAATCATCGTCTGGTCAAATATGCGCAGCAGCGCACCTTTACCCAGCTGTCCAAAGGCATCCTTGCCACCTGTGGAGTCGTTCGCCGGGCTTGCATCCAGCGCGTAAAAAATATCCGGCTGAATCATTTGAGCAGCCGTCTGTCCTCCGCGCAGCCCTACTTCTTCCTGCACAGTAGCACCTGCATACAGCGTGTTCGGAAGGTTTTCATCCTGGACTTCTTTCATCAGTTCGAGTGCCAGTCCCACTCCGTACCGATTGTCCCAGGCCTTCGCCATAATTTTTTTCTCATCCGCCATTGGAGTGAATGGACACACCGGAGATACTGGCATTCCCGGGCGTACGCCCAGCTGTTCTGCATGCTCACGGCTGTCGGCCCCAATATCAATAAACATTTTATTTAATGGCATAGGCTTTTCGCGCTGCGCTGGTTCAAGCAGGTGCGGGGGTGTGGAGCCGATCACTCCCGGCACACTACCTTCCTCTGTATAAATCTGTACACGCTGTGCCAGCAGAACCTGGCTCCACCAGCCGCCAAGCGTCTGAAATTGGATCATTCCATTTTCGTCAATGGATTTGACCATAAAACCAACTTCATCCATGTGACCGGCTACCATAACCTTCGGTCCTTCCTGGCTGCTGCGCTTCACTCCAAACAAACTGCCGAGCCGGTCCTGCACGATTTCGTCACTTACCGGTTCAAGCTCTTTTTTCATATATGTACGAATCTGATGTTCAAATCCCGGAACCGCCGGTGTCTCTGTTAGATACTTAAACATGTCGAGTGTTTCCTGCTTCATAAAATACCCCTTTCGATTATCAGGCTTTGCCTAATTTTCATTTTATCGGACGAGTCACGTTTTTACCACTATTGAAAACGGGTATGTATTTGGATATACGCAATATTTGCGGTATACTGATTAAATAAGAAATGGAAAGGCAGGGACATAATAATGAGTACAAAGAATATTCTTATTGGAGTAGGTCTTGGTGTTGCTTTGGGGATTTCGGTTAAGCAGTTCACAAAGAAGGATGAAATTTCCCCGGAAAAAGCGCTGAAGACAGTAAAAGAAAACGTGCAGGATCATCTTCCAGTTAACGGCTCCTGGATTCACATGACGCCGGAAACGTACAAAAAAGACGACCTGGAATACAAAGTTTACCGCGGCGGCCTTTCGAGCACCAATCAGGGAGAGACCCGTCAATTAGACTTTATTGTAGATGCTGAAACTGGCACTATTTTGGAGCTAAGCTCTTAACTCAACATAGCCTCCGGCTCTCTAAAAGGCCCGGGGGCTTTTTATTTCCGCCTGAACAAAAAAAGAGAGGCCGCCCTCGAGCGGTCTCTCTTTTGTATTAGTTACGATGCTTCTTTTTTCTCTTTGGAGTCCTTGTAATCCTGCACTTCGTTTTTCGACTGCTCCAGCGGCTTCTTCAAAATAGCCAGCATAATCATCGTCACGAGTGATCCGATCAAAATCGCCAGGAAGTATAGGAAAACTCCTCCGCCCTGTACAGCGTTCAGGAAGAACACGAGAAATCCTCCGTGCGGGGCAAGCAGTTCTACGTTGAACAGCATAGCCAGACCGCCTGCTACTGCAGAGCCAGTAACGATGGAAGGAATAACCCGGAGCGGATCCGATGCTGCAAATGGAATAGCGCCTTCAGTAATGAAGAACGACCCAAGGGCATAGTTTGTATACCCGGCTGAACGCTGCTCTTTTGGAAAACGGTTCTTAAAGAACGTAACCGCAAGTGCGATCCCAAGCGGCGGAACCATTCCGCCAGCCATTACAGCTGCATGCGGCGCGTAAATACCCTGACCGATTAAGGCAACACCGACGGTGAAGGCTGCTTTGTTGAACGGTCCGCCCATATCGATTGCCATCATACCGCCAAGCAGAATCCCAAGAAGTACTAAGTTACTTGTACCAAGACCGGTAATCCAGTTTTGAAGACCCGTGTTAAGAAACGCGATTGGTGTAATAAACACGTAGTACATTAAGAGACCGGTGATTAAAATATTAATAACTGGATAGAACAAAATCGTTTTAATGCCATCAAGCACCTGCGGGAGCCCTGACAGTGCTTTCTTAACACCGAGGGCAACGTACCCGCCGAGGAAACCGGCAATAATACCGCCAAGGAAGCCGGCTGTTGCGTCTTCAGACCCCGGGATACCCTGGGTGGCCATAAAGCCACCGACCATAGCCGGCATGAAACCAGGACGATCTGCGATGCTCATGCCGATAAAGCCGGCAAGCACTGCTACGAATAATCCAAACGCATATTGACCGCCGATCGCGTTCAAGGCCTGGGCAAATCCATTAAACTGGTCACTTTCTGGATCTGCTGAGTTAATTCCCCAGAAGAACGAAATAGCGATAAGAATCCCGCCGCCGATAACAAATGGCAGCATGTTCGAAACCCCGTTCATCAGGTGGCGGTAAATAGCATTACCAACTGCTCTTGCACCGCCTCCGCCACCGGTAGAAGCCGGTTCTTCATCCGACGAAGAGCTTCTTCCGGAGCCCCGGTATTTCGAAAATTCTCCGTTTACGGCCTGGTTAATTAACTGTTCCGGTTTACGGATTCCGTCCGTAACTTTCGTGGATAAAAGCGGTTTGCCATCAAAGCGGTCCATTTCAATTTTCGTGTCCGAAGCTACGATAATCGCTTCCGCATTTGCGATTTCTTCAGAGGTGAGACGGTTTTTAACCCCACCGGAACCGTTTGTTTCCACTTTAATGGAGACACCGAGCTCCTTTGCCTTGTCCTTAAGCGCATCTGCTGCCATATACGTGTGAGCGATACCAGTCGGGCAGCCGGTCACTGCAAGAATTCTCGGCGTACTGCTGTCTCCGGAAGCCTGAGCTGAAGAAGCTTCTGATTCTTCCTCCTCATCGCTTCCAAGCTTGTCTCTTTCTTTTGCATCCACAGCCGCCATGATCTCGTCTTCAGATTCTGCATTCAGCAGATCCTGGCGAAAGTTTTCATCCATCAGCAGTGTAGACAACCGGGAAAGCGTAGTTAAATGCGCTTCGTTTGCCCCTTCTGTTGCTGCAATCATGAAAAACAGATGCGCCGGCTGGCCGTCCAGTGATTCGTAATCCGCGCCTGCCTGAGAACGTCCGAATGCGATAGCCGGCGTATCCACAGCACTTGTTTTTGCGTGAGGAATGGCAATTCCTTCGCCAATACCGGTGGAGCTCTCTGATTCCCTCTTTTCAATCGCTTCTTTAAAAGCATGCCGGTCATTTAAACGGCCGGCAGTGTCAAGCTTGTTTACCAGTTCATCAATCACTCCGGCTTTGTCTGTCGAAGAGAGAGACAAAAGCACGGTATCTCTTTTTAATAGATCAGTAATTTTCATTCTGCTCACCCCTTTAAGCTTGATTAGTTTCTTCGCTTTCCAGCGAACGAATCGTTATTTTTTGGCTTAGTTCTTCTACTTCTTCTTTCGTACAGAATGTTTCAGAAAAAGCTGTAGCACTTCCGGAAGCGACTGCTTTGTTCAGCACCTGGTCCGGAGCCAGACGTTCCGTGATTCCGGCAGCGAAGCCAGCCACCAGGGAATCCCCTGCCCCTACGGAGTTCACGGCTTTCTGTTTCGGCACGGAAGCATGGAGAGTCTGTGATTTATTAATATAGACAGCGCCTTCTCCTGCCATCGATATAACGACGTGCTCAATATCAAAATCCTCCAGAAGCTTTCGGCCATACACTGCAGCATCTTTTACGCTGTTTACTTCCACTTCGTACAATTCTGCCAGTTCAAGATGATTCGGCTTAACGAAATAAGGTCGGCCTTTCAACGCCTCGCCGAGCGCTTCTCCGCTCGTGTCCAAATACACCCGGACTCCTTTCTCTTTCACCCGTTCCATCATATCCAGATAGATCGTGTGAGGAAGAGAGGAAGGAACGCTTCCCGCGAGTATTAATTCATCCTCCTTCGTAAGCACATCCAGCTTCTGGTACAGCGCTTCCACATCCCCGCGTGTGACTCCCGGGGAAGCTCCATTAATTTCTGATTCCTGACCGCCCCGGATTTTCACGTTAATTCTTGTGTCCTCTTCCACCTGTACAAAATCCGTCTGAATCTTTTCTTTTTCCAGGGTTTCTTCAATATATCGACCGGTAAAGCCGCCTACAAAACCGAGCGCAGTGGACTGCTGGCCGAGTCTTTGCAGCACTCTCGAAACGTTAATGCCTTTGCCGCCTGGATACTTCAAATCATTTTTCGAGCGGTGGATACTTCCTGGAATGAACTCTTCCAGCTCTATTACATAATCGATCGCCGGGTTCAGCGTTACTGTGTATATCATGTACTCACGACCTTCACATCTGTATATTTCTTTAAGTTTGTCCGTTCATCGTCCCGCAGCCTGTCCGACGTAATAATTTCCGCTAAAGCGAGTTCACCAATGTTTGCAAACGTGATGGAACCAACCTTCGAATGATCCGCCAGCACATAGCTCCTTTCCGCAAGGTCGAGCGCTGTCCGCTTAACCACTGCTTCATCCGGATCCGGGGTTGTATACCCGTGGACAGGATGAACGCCGTTAATGCCGAGAAAGCAGGCATCAAAACAAAATTCCCTCAATGCCTCTATAGCTTTAATTCCTACCAGTGCTCCTGTTCCCTGCTTGCCTTTACCTCCGATGACATACGTTTCAATGCCTCTTTCAAGCAAAAGCGGCACATGTGGAATGCCATTGGTCACTACGACAAGATCCCGGTCCGCCAAATAAGGAATCATCTCCAGGGTCGTCGTCCCGGCGTCTAAAAAAAGGCACTCTCCAGGTTCAAGCAGGGATGCAGCAGCTTCTGCAATCTTTTTCTTTTCCCATTGGTTTACGCTGCTCTTTTCTGCGATAGTTGGTTCATTTCGGCGGCGCCTGGAGAGAGAAGCTCCTCCGTGGATACGTTTAATCTGCTCATCAGATTCCAGTTTGGATAAGTCTCTTCGAACCGTTGCTTCTGAAGCACCTGTTAATTCCACCAGCTCATGAATGGAGGCAGTATCTTTAGTTTTTAAAATCTCGATGATCGTTTCCCTGCGCTCCGTGTGAAGCATCCTTTTCTCTCTCCTTTCCGGCTCCGCCTTATAAGCAACAGGCATCTGCGAGAGCTTTGATCGTTTTCTGCGTCTGCTTGTTTGATTAACTTTATTGTACACGCTTACTTAATCATAATCAATCAATTTTATTCAAAAACAATCAATTATTTTTATTTTTTGATTGAAAATGACATTTTCATCTTTTAAAACCATCACATATTTCCAAACGAAAAAAGCACGCCTCCTGTTTCAGAGACGTGCTGGAAGGTATACAAATGTTGTCAGCTGCCATTCAGCTTTTCCCGGGTCACTGCTTCGATTACCTCTCCCGAGGGATTAAACTTTAAAGCGCGGTATAGTTCATCGTGATAGAACGTAAACCATGCATGGCGCTGACAGCCCCAGTTCATGTAGTGCTCTTTCATGTACACGGAATCCATCGGATAGTCATCATAAGCTGTCACCCAGAGAACATTCTGGTGGGCATGCGTTGGCATATTGTCAGCCATGTGAATCAGCGTACTGCTTTCATCTTCAATCAGAATAATGCTCATTCCGGCACTGTGTCCGCCTGTATGAACCATCCGTATATTTTCGGTAAGCTGCAGCTCTGACTCGAACGTCTCCACCTGGTGCGCCACTGGCTTCCAGTTTTTTTCCCAGTACGTGTTTTCTGAACGGATGTTTGGATTTTTCATTTCCTCCCATTCCGTTTCGGAGACATGAATGACCGCATTTCGAAATACCGGAACGCTCTGGCCCTGTTCTTCCCGGGCAAGCCCTGAGGCATGGTCAAAATGCATATGCGTCATCAGTACAGCGTCAATATCCGAGGCGTAAAGATTCATCTCTCTCAGGCTCTGCTCGACATTTGATTCTTCTGTCACGCCGTAATTCCGCTGCTGCTTTTTGTTGAGCCGGCCGTTGCCAAGGCCTGCATCGACCAGTATGTTTCTGCCCTCTCCTTGAATAAGCAGCGGGTCGGTCGGCAGCGGCACCTGATTGTTATCATTTACGGGGTATTTTTTGGACCAGAGAGGTTTTGGAACCACCCCGAACATCGCGCCCCCATCCATGTTAGTCACTCCGCCTTCAAGCCATGTAATTGTATAATTACCTATGGTTAACTGATTCATGACAGCAGTGCCTCCTTTTCATACAAGAAAGCGCCTATCGCACACATTACGGTCTCACCGCTTCTGTAAAGTAAATAGGCTCTCCCTTCGCGTAAAATTTCTCTTCGTATTCTGTCATCACGTTTCCTTCGGCTTCTTCACTTTCATGGAGATGAAGACGCACTTTCCTCAGGCCAAAACCAAAGGTGGAAAGAGAGGAAAGAGAATATTCAAACAGTCCCTGATTGTCAGTTTTCATCTGGACTGTGCCCCCGGGCACCAGGATCTGCTTATACAGCTCCAGAAAATCAGGGTGCGTCAGCCGCCGTTTTTCATGGCGCTTTTTCGGCCAGGGATCGGTAAAGTTAATATAAAGGACCTCCACTGATGAAGGCTCAAAGTAATCCATTAAATGGCGCACATCCCCGTGAATAAAAGCAAGATTCTCCGGCTGCTTGAATAAAGCACGCTGCACCCCTGTCGCAAGAACACTTTCATACATTTCCATCCCGATAAAATTAATGTCCGGATGCTTGATGCTGTTGTCGCTTAAGTATTTCCCTTTGCCCGTACCTACTTCTAAATGGATGGGCTGGTCATTTCCAAATCTTTTTTGCCAGTCTTTATTTACCTGTTCCGCTTTTGTGACCACCAGTTCCGGGTGTTCCTGTAAAAACTCGTGAGCCCACGGCTTATGACGGAGTCTCATCGTACTTTTCCCTCTTTCTTCATATAATAACTATATATTTAACATACAAAATCCGCTGAAAACGCAGTGACGTTCCAGCGGATTTTTATATTTGCAATGAGTCCCGGTCCAACACTGCTTCAAGCTGTTTTTTATAAAACTCTGCTTCCTTTAACCGGTTCGTAAGTATTGCCTGCTGGGCGTGGTCAAGCAAATGGCTGATAATCTGCCAGCGCATCCGTCTTTGTAAATGGGAGGTTAAAGGAAGACCGTACCCCTGAAGCCAGTTGTCCCATTCCTCTTTTGGAATGTATTCATACAGGATCAGAGCCAAATCGAGTGCCGGGTCGCTGACAGTGGCATTGTCCCAGTCCACCAAATACAAATCCCCGTTGGCATCAAACATCCAGTTATTATGGTTCATGTCACCGTGACAAACCACGAGACGGGGAGGCTGGACTTCACCCGAGGTACCGGCAAGTTCTTCGAGAGCACCTGCCATTGAAGTCGTAATATAGGGGAGCTGCTCCTGCTGCTCTCTTAATACAGCGATTGTTGCTTCCGGCGTACGGGCATGGTTTCCTATTCTCATAAACATGTCCAGCAGTTCGCTCGACGAATGAATTTTGGATAACAGCTGAGCCACGCGTGTATTATCCATATCGCCGCCTGTTAATTCGCGGCCGTCAACCCAGCGCTGAGCAGTAATTACATCACCGTTGGCCTGGCGCTTTGTCCAAAGCAGCTTAGGCACTATTCCTTCTGCCGAAAGCACAGCAAGAAATGGAGAAGAATTTCTTTTCAGAAATAACACTTGTTCCCCGGCACGCGCGAGGTACGCTTCTCCTGAAGAGCCACCGGCTGGTTCAATCGTCCATCCGTCTCCCATCAGCAGTTCCAATACTTTCACCTTCGATCTATCATAGTGGTCTGAATATTTCATAGCCGATCCTTTTTAACAATATTTTATTTCCATGCTTGTCTTATTTTATTTAATTGTATGTATAAAATACCCTCTATGAAATGATCTACTCTACTTCTCGTGCGGGTAAAAGTGTTTCTGTTTACGTTTTTAATTTTACAGCGAATCGTTCTTAATAATAGCAAACATTGAATTTATAAGTCAATCGACCAAAATACTTGTGAGCGACCTCTCAGCTGCTCTTCTTCTGAATATCTTCTATTTAATCTCTCTTCGTAACTTCCCCTTTTTTTCCATCATTCAGAGTGGTATAGTAATTCCGTTCATTATTACATGACCACTGCTTATCTGAAGGAGGACGTTACTATGTCAGACCACTCATTCGGTAATGGCCGGCTGCTGATTACCTGCCCGGACCAGCCGGGGATTGTAGCCGCTATATCTGATTTTCTGCACCAGCATGGTGCCAATATTATTCACTCTGCCCAGCATACAAATGATCCGGAGGGCGGACGTTTTTTTATGAGAATTGTCTTCTCCATCTCTCCGTACCCGGACAAATTTTACCAGATAAAAGAAGAGTTTCTTCCTATTGCTGAGCATTTTGGCATGGAATGGTCTTTAGAGCGCGAAGACCGCAAAAAAAGTGTTGCGATTTTCATCTCAAAAGAAGACCATTGTTTAACAGAATTGCTGTGGAGATGGCGCTCCGGAGAACTGCCCATTCATATCAGCTGCGTTATCAGTAATCATACGACGCTGAAAAATGTGGTTGAAAGCTATGAAATTCCTTTTTATCACATACCCATAGAGAAAAATGCCAAGCCGGAAGCAGAAAATAAAATACTGCGTACACTTGAGCAGTATCCGATTGATTTCCTTGTCCTGGCCCGGTACATGCAAATACTGTCGCCGGATTTTGTCGCTCACTACCCGGCAAAAATAATTAATATCCACCACTCATTTCTTCCCGCCTTTATCGGAGCGAATCCTTACAGACAGGCTTTCGAGCGTGGCGTGAAGCTAATCGGTGCTACTGCCCATTACGTGACCAACGACCTGGATGAAGGACCGATTATTGAACAGGACGTACTTCGGGTTAATCACCAGTACAATACCAGCGACTTAAAAATTACCGGGCGCAATGCTGAAAAAATTGCGCTGGCAAGAGCCGTTACCTGGCATGCAGAAGACCGCGTTATTGTCGATGACAATAAAACGATTGTTTTTCGGTAGTCCCTTCTTATCCGTCATATTCGCCCGGAGAGTAGATTTCGCTCCGCAGTACAGAAACGGTCGCCGTCTGCTCCATCAGTGCTTCAGCAGAAAACAGCTGCCGGTTTTTCACCGGGGACGGATTGGTGATGCGTTTTTCCATCCATCGTTTGTATTCACGTTTATCTGCTGTATGAGCGTATAAAATTTCACGATTATCAATGATCGAAGCGGGAGAAACAACCGTCGCCTGAGCGGGGAAGGTGGTCCCCGCTTGTTTTAATACGGCTTCCACCACATTCATAGTTCTTTTCAATGCAAGCACCGGGCTGACAAAGGTATGCTGCTTCTGGTTCACATACTCCTTCCAGAATCTGCTGTCTGCCGGCTCAAATACACTATACATTGTGCCTTCCAGAATGTGTATGACGTCTATTCCGACAGGACCGATGATGATAATAGCACCCTCCATGGTGGTCTGCTTTGTATGAAATACTGGATAATACATAACAAAATACGTATCGGGGAGCTCCCGGAGCAGGGTGCGCAGGCGATAGTCATATTTCAATTTCGGATCCATCATCGAAATTTCAGAAATGGTGGAGGAAGCCCATTCCAATTGGATCAAAAACCAGTTATCGTAAAAAATATCCTTCAGTTCCTCGAGCGTTTTTCCTTTAAAAAACAAATAGGCATCCCTCTCGTTTATTTCCACCTCTTCTTCATTTTCATGCTTCCACCACTTTAACCGGTTCACTGCTTTTCCCATCCGGTTGTTTTTCTCCAGCGGCTCATCCCCCGGGGCCTTCGGGGCCGATTTGTTTGCGATCATCCAGTCTGTTTTCATTCGCTTCCAGTATGCCTGCTTCGCTGATAAAAATTCCGCATTTTGATGAAGAAAATGTTGTTCATAACGCGAAGCGTAATCTTTCATTTTTATTAATTGAGCCATTCAACTCTCCCTTCTCCCCCGTGGCAGCTTTTCACGGCATTTGCGCAAAAAACTGCGGAACTCCGCTTTTATTATAATATCGTCATTGTCTGCATATTATTCATGCTAAAGGAATAAATTACCTGCCAATGGAGCCAAAAAGGCAACAATAACAGCGCTGACTGTCATGGCTACCGAGCTGACAGATCCTTCCGTTTCACTGTTTTCAAGCGACTTGGCTGTTCCTATTGCATGAGCGGCGCTGCCCATGCCTATTCCTTTGGCGACCGGGTCCGTCACGCCAATTGCATCCATCACCCTCGCATGAACAACTACCCCGCCAATACCCGCCACCATAACAAACATGGCCGCTAAAGGTGCATCGCCACCGAGTGTCGTTGTGATGTCCATTGCTACCGGTGTCGTTACCGACTTAGGCAGTACCGCTGCCACCCATTCTCTGGACGCGCCAGCTGCCGCTGTAAACACAAGTCCGGAAACAATACCTATAACTGCTCCCGTGCCGATGCCACTGAGAATCGGAAGCAGATACCGTTTTATCAGATGCCTTTGTTCATAAAGCGGACAGGCAAGCGCCACTACTGCCGGTCCGAGCAGTGACTCTATCCACTGGCCGCCGCTCATGTAGACACTGTACGGGATTCTGGTAACCAATAAGAATAATATGATAACAACGGTGCCGGTAACGATTGGAAGCATCATCGGAACAGGAAACCACCGGTACGTCCTTTTAGAAGCAGCATATACTGCTATCGTTCCCGCAATGGCCGCTGCGGCTGTCCACCATTCACTCACGGTACCTCTCTCCTTTTTTCAATAAATACTGAGTCACCCACGAGCCTGTTCCCATCACAAGAAGCGTGCTGATAAACACAGCGGTTACCAGCCCGGCTCCAAGCAGCGAAAACAGTTCTCCATGCACCACCAGCCCGGCAGTCACCGGCAAAAAAAGCAGCGGCATATTCCCAAGCAGCAGCCCGGACCCATCCTGAAGCCACTTTGGGTTGGCTGCCGTAAAAACAAAAACCGCAAGCAAAAGCAGCATGCCAATAATACTCCCCGGGATCGGAAGCTGCAGCACACCCTGGACCCAGGTGCCCATCCAGTAAAATACGTATAAAACTGTTATGTGAATCACCATTCTAACTAAACGCATATGGTCCCCTCTTTTACTAAGTCAATTCCGTCCAATGTACTGTTTCATATTTTACACTCCGTCCTGGATGAATGCGATAAAAGCGCAGGTGAGCAGCCTCGAAAAATATAGTTTCCGGAAGCGGCACTACAGGCCAGGAGAATCCGAATTCTTTAATCCGCTTTTTGGCCAGAGTCATATGAGGACGGTACGGACGCTGCCCGGTCTTCATTCCCAATTCATTCAATTGGGCTTTCCATTCTTTATATAAAGAAAACAGGCCCTCCTCTGCCTCTACCCTTGTATATAAAACGTTCTCACGCCCTTTCGGACCGAAGGAATCTATGCCGTTGAGACTGAGTCCGGGCTGGTACGGTAATTTCACTTCATTCATCTTTTTTTCGATAATCCCCACCTGTTCCGGGGAGAGCTGTCCAAAAAAATGGAGCGTAATGTGATAATCCTGAGGATGGACCCACTGCTTAAAAGGAAGATCATTTTTCACCTTTGAAGTCCAGTCTGCCCAGGCAGACCTCGCTTCTTTTGGAACTGGCAGACCAAGAAAATAATGATTATCCATTGATTTCTCTCCCTTCCTTGCGTCAAAGCTGTTATGAACGAACAAGCGCTGTAAATGTGTTAGAATATACGAATGAATGATAGAAAAAGGATGTGTAACAATCATGCGTGTAGCAAATAATATGTCAGAGCTAGTCGGCGATACGCCTTTAGTTAAATTAAACCGCCTTCCGGATTCCTGGGGAGCAGATGTATACCTGAAGCTTGAATTTCAAAACCCGAGCGGAAGCGTGAAGGACCGTGCCGCAAAAAATATGCTGAAGCAGGCCGAAGAAGAAGGGAAAATCAACGAAAATACTACTATCATAGAACCGACTTCAGGCAATACCGGTATCGGCCTTGCCATGAACGCCGCTGCGCGGGGCTACCGGGCAATACTGGTTATGCCGGATACGATGTCCCAGGAACGGATTAACCTGTTGAAGGCTTACGGAGCAGAAGTAGAACTCACGCCCGGTGATAAGAAAATGCCTGGAGCCATTTCCCGTGCTCATGAGCTTGTAGAGACAATTGCTGACAGCTTCATGCCTATGCAGTTTGAAAACGAAGCCAACTCGGATGCCCACAGGGAAAGTACAGCACTTGAAATTGCAGAAGCGATGAAAGAAATCGGCAAACCGCTGGCTGGCTTCGTTGCCGCCTCCGGCACAGGAGGTACTGTAACAGGAACCGGGGAAAAATTAAAAGAGCTGTACCCCAACGTTCAAATTCACGTCGTGGAACCATTTGGCTCTCCGGTTCTCTCCGGCGGAAAGCCCGGGCCCCATAAGCTTGTCGGCACCAGCCCGGGGTTTATACCGCCAATTTTGAATCAGGATATATACGACCATATTTACAAAATTACCGATGAAGATGCCTATAAAACTACAAGAGCTCTCGCCGGCCAGGAAGGTATTTTGGTTGGGCCCTCCTCGGGTGCTGCCTGCTTTGCTGCCATGGAAACAGCCAAACAGATGTCACCAGATCAAGTGGTCGTTGCCATTGCCTGCGATACCGGCGAACGGTATTTATCCACTGACCTTTTCCAGTTTGATGACTAAAATACCTCTACTTAAGGCGCCTTTACACAAAAAGGCGTCTTTTTTTACATAATTTTTACATTTGCTTTTCTGTGAAATAAAGCAGGTCGTTTCATAGATCATTCGGCTTTTTGAAGCTTAATTACGTACGTTTTTGCGTATTTTTCGTTATTTCATTCGCTTTTTAATTTCATTCGCAGATGAATTGAGCAGTTTTTTGACGAAAATTTTGCGATATATAAATAAATAGTATAAACTATTAACTACAGGGACGCTTACAAAATATTTCGAATACTCTCATCCTACTTGCTGCTGAGCTTCTTTTCAGAATTTTTACAGAGCAGTTGACGCCGAAACAGTCGAAGTCATCAAATATAATTCCTACTTGCGTGCGCAGTCCCGGGCATGTCTTTAAGTGCCATAAATTCATTGGCTAAGGAGTGGTTTTTTGAGAACGTCCACCGACCGAATGATAACCCGTATTAAGTCTATCTATCTCTATATTAAAAAGAGAGGAACGGTGACCACCGGGGAATTGGTTGACGAATTCGGAATTACACAGCGCACTATTCAGCGTGACCTAAATGTGCTCGAATACAATGAATTGGTCAGCAGCCCTTCCAGAGGGGCCTGGACGACGACTGCCCGAAAAGTAAAAGCTTCCTGAAATGACTATATCTGTGTGCGGCGCCGGAATTAAACTTCCGGCGCTTTTTCACGTATCAAAAAACCCCCGCATCCTTCCGGCTGCTTCGGTGAAAAGGCGTTCCTTCCGCTCTAATTCTTCTTTTTTCGATACATCAGGGGCGACAATAATGTCTTCTTCATCCACACTCTGCACGGCTCTTGCAGCCTTGTCCCACGAGCATGTATGAATCGCTCTAAAGCCGCATGCAGCCGCTCCAAATGAAGCCAGATGCTCCTGTTCAGCACTCACCTGCACCCTGCATTGAAACACATCTGCCACTGTCTGCCGAAAAGCTCCGCTTTTAGTGCCGCCTCCAACAAGAAAGAGCGTGGAGGAAGTAATCCCGGCCTGAACAAAGGTCTGCTTCAAGGAAAAAGCCAGACCTTCAAGCACCGCCCTGGCCATGTGTGCCTGCGTCGCCTGGCCGTCGATGCCAATAAATGCGCCCCTGGCTTTCTCATCAATTACCGGGTTTCTTTCACCATTTAAATACGGGATAAACAAGAGCGGACCGGGCACAGAAGTTTGTTCGGCCATCAGCTGTTCAAAGGCTTCAAAGTCACCTCCGCACCACGTATGCACCGCCCATTGATGAACATTTCCCATGTTCAGCAGGGGCATGATTTTAATAAACCGGCCGTGCTGAGGCGCAGCCAGATGAAATACACTGCCTTCCTCTGATACGGTCAGGGTATCGGCAGTTACCGCCGTCCAGCCTGTTGTTCCTGCATACGCGTAGCCCTGGTCACTACCCGCGTGGACACCGGCAGCAAGAGTCACCGCGCCTCCGTCCCCGAGGCCGCAGTAAACAGGGGTTCCAGCTGGTATTCCCGTCTGACTGGCAGCTTCCTTTAATACATAGCCTGCTGTTTCCTCGGGCTCCAGAAGACGGGGAGCTGGTGCCGGGAAATTCCGCTCCCTTCCCACAGCTTTTCTTCCCACGCTCTTGTATGTATGTTCATCATTCCTGTCACAGTGCCGTTTACCGGATCGCAGACCGATGCGCCCGTTAAACGGTAGATTAAATAATCCTTAGAACCAAAGAGTACCTGGTCCCACCGCTCTGGGGATTCGTCCGCCAGCCACTTCATTAGGGGAGTCGTTGCTTTCCAGTCGTTTCCTGTAAATGCCCTCACAACATCCGGAGGCAAATGCCTTTTTGTTAATCCTCTGCTTCCTCTGGTATCAGAATAAAGGACCGCTGTTTCTGCTCTTCCATCTTTAAAAGGGATAAAATCCTCCATTTGTCCGGTGCACACGACTCCATCAACGTCCAGGCCAATTCCCCTACTCTGCAGAGTACTACATGCTTTTCTAAAGCTCTGCCACCATTCTGGGGGCTTCTGTTCGTGATTTTCTCCGTCGGTGTATGTATGGACAGGCTCTGATGCACTGCCCTCCACCTGGCCTCCGCAGTCCAGGACCATTACTTTTAAAGACGTTGTTCCCAGATCTGCACTCAGCAGTCTACAGCTCATCACTGCCCGCTCCCTCTGATTTTTCCCCGACGCTGTCCCGGAGCAGCTGAATTTCATCATCATTTAACTCCCGGTACTCCCCCGGCAGTAGATCCTCGTCGAGCGACAGCTGTCCGAATGATTCTCTTTTCAAATAAACGACTTCATTGCCCACCGCCTCAAACATCCGTTTCACCTGGTGAAATTTCCCTTCGGTTACTTCCACATATACTTCCCGGTGGGTATCGGGCACTCTTCGCAGAACCGCAGGCTTACAAACATAGCCGTCATCAAGCTTTACACCCTTTTTGAAATGTTCAATATTCTTTTCTTCTATCGGCTTTTCGAGTACTGCCCGGTACATTTTTACCACCCCATGCTTCGGTGACGTAAGAAAATGGTTAAGCTTTCCGTCGTTAGTCAGCAGAAGCAATCCTTCAGTGTCAATATCAAGTCTGCCCACTGGAAAAGGCTCTCTTACTGCGTCTTCCTGCTCCAAAATATCCAGAACCGTATCATGAACGCTGTCTTCTGTGGCGCTGATAACCCCTGCTGGTTTATGCATCAGAAAATAAACAAATTCGGTGTAGTGAATGTCCTCACCGAATACGCTAACCCGCTGCTCTTCAGGATCCACCTGGACCGCCCCGTTGTTCACAGGCTCCCCGTCGACAAAGACGCCTCCTTTTTTCAGCATTTTTTTTACTTCCTTGCGGGTTCCATAGCCTAGTTCCGCCAGTAATTTATCCATTCTCATGCCGATCACCTCTTTCCATCTGTTCGAGAATTCCTGCAGCAAATTCCCCGTGCGACCCGTTCATATGTGCTTCAATAACTCCGGCCGGGATCTGACGGAGCACAGCCTTCTGAACTGTTTTTGATACGTTCTGCTCCTGCAGCCGTTTTTCAAGGTTTACTATCATCCGCAGCGTCTCTTCCACCGCTGCCTTATTTGCCGTTTCCACCTCTTGTTCGCTTCCTTCTATGACTGTGAATGCATCCCCCAGCCAGCTTTGGAGATATTTGCGATCACTGCTTCTGGGGCTGTTAACGACAAAGACATTTTCTTTCCCGCCGGCGCCGGCTCCTTCGGCATGCCCCGCAAATTTGGCTGCGGCCTTTTTTACATGAGCAGGCACTTCCACCTGTTCGGTGTAAAGCGACGTTGCCGGTATATATATAACAGTTCCCTCAGCCAGATACGGTCCGTGCCAGTAGATAAAATCTTTAATTCCATCCGGGGGCAGTGCTAAAAATATATAGGGATAACGGGGGAGCTCCAGCTCATCCACCCGTAAAATCTGCTTTGTTGTTTCCCTCATCCAGGCCCTTTCCCCGCCCCGGTACATCACAGAGACAGACGAAGGCTCACTTTTCACTGCTACAAGCTTCGCCAGCCTCCCGGCTCCCACTACTAACATTTTTGTTCCTCCAATACATTTCGATGAGTTTCGTTTTAACACCTTAAAGCAGGTGCCCGTCCACCGGTCTGAAAAAGAGACGTTGCTGTTAACAACGTCTCTTTACACTATGCGGAAGTTGGTTTATTGATCCCCTGATTCTGCACCCGGGCAAGCCGGTTGTTATTTCTGGAGATGTTTGCCAAAAGCCCAAGCATCGCCAGCGTTATTAATAAAGAGGATCCTCCGTAGCTCAGAAGTGGAAATGGCAGGCCGGTAATTGGCATCATGCCCGCTACGGCTCCAGCATTAATGACAGCCTGGCTGAGGAGCTGAAAAACAATACCAAAAGCAAGGAGAGTGCCAAATTGTCCTTTAGCGCTGAGCCCGATTTTTATGCCCCTCCAGGCGATAACACCAAGCAGCCCTACTACAAGCAGAACCCCAAAAATTCCGAGCTCTTCGGCGATAATCGGAATAATAAAGTCTGTGTGCGCCTCAGGAAGATAGTTCATTTTCTGGACACTTTCTCCCAGACCCACACCGAACAGCCCGCCGTGGGCAATCGCAATGTAGCCCTGAATAAGCTGATAACTCCCTCCGCCTACAGCATCTGCATTCGCAAAGGGGTCCATAAAGGATACCAGCCGGGCCAGACGGTACGGCTCTGTCAGCGCAATGTAAGCAAACAATGCTGCAGCCACTCCTCCGAGCATAAACATATGCCGGAACTTTGCTCCTGATAAAAAGACAATTACAATGGTTGTCATCATCAGGGCCGCAGCTGTCCCAACGTCAGGCTGCAGTACAATAAACCCAAGCAGCACGGCAACAACGACCAGCGGAGGCATGACTCCCTTCATAAACGAGTCAATATACTTTTGTTTCTGGGAATAAACCTGAGCCAGATAAATAATCAAACTCAATTTTACAAATTCCGCGGGCTGAATGTTTATCGGTCCAAAGCCGATCCAGCTTTTCGCCCCGTTTACTTCATTACCTATGACAAGCACGAGCATAAGTAAAAAAATGGATAACCCTATCAATAAAGGCGTTGTCTTTTTCCACTTTTCATAAGGCACATGCATCATGAAAGCAAACACGCCTATTCCTATAACAAAAAACATTATCTGCCGCTTAAGAAAAAAGGCCGCATCATCATAAGCCCTCATTCCGAGCGGAAAGCTTGCGCTGTACACCATAATAATGCCAAACAGCGTTAAGAGCGCGACCGCACCGATCAAGAGCCAGTCGTAATCTTTATATCTCCACGTTTTCATGTTTCACCTCTAATGCCGCGCTGTTTTTGGGCGGCTTGATGCGTTTGTCTCATTTCCATAAAGTGTATTAATTATATCACCATACCTGCCTGAACAAAAGATTAGAAAGCAGGAGTTTTCTCTATGCCGAAAAGCGTTTTCCAAGTACTTGTTCCGCCAGGCCACTCTTCATGGCAAGGGCCATAAAAAGCACACCGCCGACACCGACACTGATGATTTCCACCATAAATAAATCCAGCCAGCCGCTTCCGGCAAATAAAACCTCCATGCCGTTTCTTGTAATTAAGACGCCAATGCCCATTACTGCAGATAAAAGAACTACTGTACCTGCCCGGCGCGATACCCCTCCGAAATGAAAACCGGTAAACTTCGCAATCGCCCAGGCGTTAAATATTACTCCACATGTAAATCCAATAATCGTGCTGTAAATTCCGCCGACGGGTCCAAGAAGCAAAAGAAGGACGTACGCACTGATAATTTTCACCAGTAAACCGAGCAGCAGGGAGGCAATGGCATATTTCTGGCGGTTGATTCCCTGCAGCACTGCCGCACTCACTGAGAAAAGGGAGAAAACGATCGCCGCATACGCATAATGCTGCAGCACGTAGCTGCCTATTTCCAGTGATTCTGTTCCAAACAGCACACCAAATGTTGGTCTTGCAAGCAGCGACAGTCCGACTGCGGCAGGCACCGACAAAAACAAAATCACCTGGTACGTCTGCGTAATCTGGCGCTGAAGCAGATCCTGGTCATTGCCCGTAAAGGATTTTGTAATAGTTGGTATAAGGGTGATTGACATTGCGGTGGCGATTGCTACCGGTATGAGAATCAGCTTATGTGAAGACCCTGCGAACACTCCGTAGGCGGTCTGAATCTGCCCGGACGTCCATTCCCCGGTCTGCTCCAGCGCCCGGGTGAAGGTGAACATGTCCACCATCTGAAACAGTGGAATGGCCAGTCCGACGAAGGACAGCGGCAGCGCGTATCGGATCAGTTCACTGTACATGCTTGTTAACGGAAGGTCACTCGATACCGTGCTCCCAGCCTGTTCACGCTGCAAAAAGCGCTGTCTTTTTTTCCAGTAAAAAATCAGCACGGCCATGCTGGCCAGACCCCCGACAAACGCTCCGAAGGTGGCAAAGCCAATAGCTGTTCCAAGATTTCCATCGACAGCATAAAGAATAAACAAAGCCATAGCCAAAATGAATACTATCCGGACAACCTGCTCTATAACCTGGGAGACCGCTGTCGGTCCCATCGACTGGTGGCCCTGAAAAAACCCTCTCATGATTGCCATCGTTGGAATTATCATTAAAGCAAAGCTGACCATGCGGATCGTAAATACAATATCATCTGACGTAAAAGCTTCACTCGAGTCAAACGATATTAAATTTACGATAAGCGGAGCACCGAAAAATAAAATAAGGAACGCGGCTATCCCGGTAAGAGTCATAAAAAAAAGACCCGACTTAAACAACCTTCGGCCTGTTTCAAAATCCCCCATCGCGTTATATTTGGATACAAACTTTGACATAGCCATTGGTATCCCGAGCGTGGCTACACTAAGCATTAATGTGTACGGCTGGTAGCCGTATTGATAAAGTGCGATCCCCTGCTGGCCAACCATGGCTGCGAAAGGAAATATGTAAATCATTCCTAAAAATTTTGAAATAAACGTCGCTATGCTTAAGAGAAGCGTTCCCCGCAAAAATTTTGAATCAGACATTCTTATGTTCAGCTCCATCGTGTAATCGTCTTTTGCTCTCTATGCGAATTTTACCATACTATTTTCCATTCTGGCGTCCCTTTGCCTGAAAATTAATACCGGAGGCAAAAGAAAGCGCCCGTTCTGGATAAACGGGCGTGCTTTTTATTATACGTCACTTAATCCTTTAATATAAAACGTTCGCTTTCGCGGACCGTCAAATTCACAAAAATAGATGCCCTGCCATGTCCCCAGCACGAGCTCTCCCTGCTCTACAATGATTGTCTGCTGCGTCCCCATCGTACTTGCTTTTAAGTGCGAAGCAGAGTTCCCTTCGGCATGCCGGTATTTTTCATGCTCCCAGGGATACACTTCATCGAGACGCATAAGCATATCACGCTGGACGTTTGGATCAGCGTTTTCATTTACAGTAATTCCTGCCGTCGTATGCGGCGAATAGACGATCACCGCCCCGTGGTCGAGTCCCTCCTCCTTCACATACGTACGGATCTTCTCAGTAACATCTATCATTTCTGCATGTTCATTTGTAGGTAGTTCAAGCTTTCGCAGCATTGGAGCCGCCTCCTTTATCCTTGTGTAAAAATAAATTTTCTCTTATGATACAATACAGCTATTATAACCGATTACGAAGCATTTTAATCTTCATAAGCTATGCTTCGCAGTCGTAAGGAGAGAATAAATAAATGACGAATGTCATTGTTATCGGCGGTGGCCCGGCAGGCTTAATGGCTTCGGTTGCTGCTGCAGAGAACGGCGCCGATGTTACATTAATAGATAAGGGAACCAAGCTTGGAAGAAAGCTCGCCATTTCCGGCGGCGGCCGCTGCAACGTCACTAACCGTATGGAACGAAAAGAGCTGATCGAACACATTCCCGGCAACGGCAAGTTTATGCACAGCCCATTTTCCATCTTTGATAATGAAAATATTATCCGTTTTTTTGAAAATCTTGGTATCGACCTGAAGGAAGAAGACATGGGCCGGATGTTCCCTATTAACGATAAAGCAGTTACTGTCGTGAATACGCTGCTTGACGAAATGGAACGGCTCGGGGTCCAGACACGGACCAACACCAAAGTCGCTTCCATCGATTACGGCAGCGCCCAGGTCCAGGGGCTTTATTTAGAGGACGGCACCTACCTTCAGGCTGACCGCGTTATTATTGCCTCCGGGGGTAAGTCCGTACCAAAAACCGGTTCCACCGGAGACGGCTATCCCTGGGCGGAGGCGGCCGGGCATACAATTACGGAGCTGTATCCAACGGAGGTGCCTATTACTTCTCCCGCCGCTTATATCCAGGACCGTACGCTTCAGGGAATTTCGCTTTCCGGCGTTGCCCTTACTGTTTACCGGCCGGGCGGCAAAGCTATTAAAACCCACACCGGTGACATGATCTTCACCCATTTTGGAGTTTCCGGACCAATCGGCCTGAGATGCAGCCAGTATGTAGTGAAAGCCTTAAAAAAATACAAAGCCGACCAGATAGAGCTCGGCCTTTCCCTCTATCCCGAGGAAAACCATGAATCCATGTTTCAGCGCCTTGTCTCGCTGAAAAAAACACATGAAGCAAAAACGGTTAAAAATGCCCTGAAGGGGCTTACCACGGAACGACTGCTGATGTTTTTCCTGCAGGAAGCAGGCATTTCCAGCACGATGACCATCGGTGAGGCTGCGAATAAAAAACTGCGTGCCCTCGCTCTCTTTTTTACCGATTTTCGTTTCCCGGCAGATGGAACGCTTTCCATCGAAGAAGCATTTGTAACCGGCGGCGGGGTATCCATCAAAGAAGTGTTTCCAAAACGGCTTGAATCCAGGCTGAAAAGCGGATTATTTTTCTGCGGTGAAATTTTGGACATTCACGGATACACCGGCGGCTTTAATATCACCTGCGCCTTCTCCACCGGCTACACCGCCGGAAAGTCGGCATCTGAGCAGTCTGCTGCGCAATCCGAAACGCCCCCTTCCTATTCAAAAAGCTGACCGCTTATGCGGCCAGCTTTTTTTAATTAGCTACAATATTTACAAGCTTCCCTGGAATGGCAATGACCTTTCGCACTGTCTTGCCTTCAAGCTCCTGCACAATCTTTTCCTGTTCCATTGCCGTTGATTCAAGATCCTTCTCATCAGCATCTCTTGGCACAACTGCTTTTGCCCGGAGCTTGCCGTTAACCTGAATGATAATTTCAATTTCCTCTTCAATAAGCATCTGCTCATCGTGTACTGGCCAGCTGCTTCGTGAAATCGAACGCTCTTCCCCGAGACGGCTCCACAGCTCTTCGGACAGGTGAGGAGCGATAGCGCTCAACAGCTGCAGAAACCCTTTTAATTCCTGTTTCGGCAGCGTCTCCTGCTTGTTCGCTTCGTTGACAAAGACCATCAGCTGACTGATACCGGTATTAAACCGCAGTTCAGTGAATTCTTCGGTGACCTTTTTCACTGTCTGATGATACGTACGTGCAAACGATTCCGATGCTTCCTCCTCCCGAATCTCCGGACGGATAGAGCCTTCGTCGGTTACAATTAAGCGCCAGACCCGGTCCAGGAAACGTCTCGCTCCGTCCAGGCCGCTGTTGGACCAGGCAATTGAAGCGTCAAGCGGGCCCATGAACATTTCATATAACCGCAGCGTATCTGCCCCGTGGGTACGAATAATTTCATCCGGGTTCACGACATTCCCTTTTGATTTACTCATTTTTTCATTGTTTTCCCCGAGAATCATTCCCTGGTTGTACAGCCGCTGGAACGGCTCTTTTGTAGGTACTACTCCGATATCATATAAAAACTTGTGCCAAAACCGTGCGTACAGCAGATGAAGCACTGCGTGTTCCGCGCCGCCGATATATAAATCAACCGGCAGCCATTTCTCAAGCGCTTCTTTGGAAGCAAGCTCTTCATCGTTATCCGGATCAGCAAAACGCAGGAAGTACCAGCAGCTGCCGGCCCACTGCGGCATAGTGTTTGTTTCCCGGCGTCCCTTCATGCCTGTTTCCGGGTCAGTGACCTCCAGCCATTCCGTATTGGTGGCAAGCGGCGATTCGCCGGTGCCTGAAGGACGGAACTCATCCATTTCCGGAAGCTCGAGCGGCAGTTCTTCTTTCGGAAGCGTCGTCATCGAACCGTCCTCCCAGTGAATAACCGGAATCGGCTCTCCCCAGTACCGTTGGCGGCTGAAGAGCCAGTCACGCAGACGGTAGGTTGTTTTTTTCCGGCCAATATCTTTTTCTTCAAGCCATTCGAGCATTTTTCCAATAGCTGCGTCTTTATATAAACCGTTCAGAAACTCGGACCTTACGTGCGGTCCGTCCTCAGTATACGCTTCTTTGGATGTGTCTCCGCCTTCAACTACTTCCACAATCGGAAGATCAAATGTTTTCGCAAATTCGTAGTCCCGCTCATCATGCGCTGGCACAGCCATAATCGCTCCACTGCCGTATGTAGCGAGAACGTAATCAGCAATCCAGATCGGCATTTGTTCACCATTCACCGGGTTGGTCGCGTAGGAGCCTGTAAATACGCCGGATTTTTCCTTTTGCAGCTCTGTGCGTTCAAGATCACTTTTCATAGCTGCCTCGTGCTGGTACTTCTCTACAGCTTCCTTCTGCTCCGGCGCAGTAATTTCCTCTACATACTCATGCTCCGGGGCAAACACACAGTAGGTCGCACCGAACAATGTATCCGGACGGGTCGTAAATACATCAAACGAAAGATCCTTCCCTTCAACGTGAAAGGTCAGCTCCGCTCCTTCCGAACGGCCGATCCAGTTGCGCTGCATTTCTTTAATGCTGTCCGGCCAGTCCAGGCCGTCCAGGTCTTCAAGCAGACGATCAGCATAGGCTGTAATCTTGAGCATCCACTGCTTCATCGGCCGGCGTTCCACCGGATGTCCGCCGCGCTCACTTTTCCCATCGATCACTTCTTCATTGGCGAGAACTGTTCCAAGCGCCGGGCACCAGTTGACTGGCACTTCGTCAATGTACGCAAGACCATGTTCATACAGCTTTGTAAAAATCCACTGGGTCCATTTGTAGTAATCGGGGTCTGTCGTGTTAATTTCTCTCGCCCAGTCATAGGAGAATCCCAGTTCCTTAATTTGGCGTTTGAAATTGGCAATGTTTGCCTGGGTGAATTCCCGCGGGTTTTTCCCGGTATCGAGTGCAAATTGCTCCGCCGGAAGGCCAAAAGCGTCCCAGCCCATCGGATGCAGCACATCGTAGCCCTGCATGCGTTTCATTCTTGAGGTGATGTCTGTTGCTGTGTAGCCTTCGGGGTGGCCTACGTGCAGGCCGGCTCCGGAAGGATAAGGAAACATATCCAGTGCATAATATTTCGGGGCGCCGGTATCTGCGTTGGATACGGCAAAGATTTCATTTTCCTCCCAGTATGACTGCCATTTAGGTTCTATCTGTTGGTGGGGATATGCCATGATTGTCGTTCCTCCTTTAAATAGTTGGAGCATCTGTACTGATTTTATCTGTAAAAAAAGCCTCTCTCCCAGCTGGAAAGCAGGGACGAGAGGCTTAAATTCCACGAAACAAACGGCGGGACGCGCACACGCCACTCAAGTGCGTTTCCGACTCTGACGCTTCGCTCACCCGTTTTCGTCAAGCGTCTGCTGGGTGCATAACGATAAACAAAGTACGCCGATATTCAATACTTGATATTTTATGAATTTATCCCCCTGCTGTCAAGCCTTTCTACGTGGTTCTTTTCCTTTGCACTTTGGGAATACAGGCAAAACATGCTAAAATGAGAAGGAATATTTTACGCACGATGGAAGGAGAGGCTCTTCATGAGCTCGGAATTATCTAACGAACAGCCGCTTGTCTGGGGAGAGAAGCGGTACCATACATGGAATCATCACTTAAAGGAATCATTCGGTCATAAAATCTTTAAGGTGCCGCTCGACGGTGGGTTTGATTGCCCGAACCGTGACGGAAACGTCGCCCACGGCGGCTGCACGTTCTGCTCTGCGGCAGGCTCAGGGGATTTTGCCGGCAACCGGGCCGACGATGTGGTCACCCAGTTTCATGAAATTAAGGACCGCATGCACAAAAAATGGAAAAACGGAAAATACATTGGCTATTTCCAGGCATTCAGCAATACTTACGCCCCCGTGGAAGAACTGCGGGAAATGTACGAAGCAGTACTCGCCCAGGATAACGTCGTCGGTCTTTCCATTGCGACGCGCCCGGACTGCCTCCCGGACGATGTAGTCGAATACCTGGCCGAGCTGAATGAACGCACCTATCTGTGGGTGGAGCTCGGGCTGCAGACGGTGCATGAAACGACTGCTGAAACGATCAACCGGGCACACGATTTTGAGTGCTATAAAGAAGGCGTGGACAAGCTCCGCAAGCATAACATCCGCGTATGCTCCCATATCATTAACGGCCTTCCACAGGAGGACCATCAAATGATGATGGAAACGGCCCAGGCCGTGGCTGATTTGGACGTTCAGGGTATTAAAATTCATCTGCTCCACCTGCTGAAAAAGACACCGATGGTCAAGCAGTATGAAAAAGGAATGGTGGAGTTTCTCGGCCGGGATGAGTACGTCAGTCTTGTCGTGGATCAGCTCGAAATTCTGCCGCCTGACATGCTCATTCACCGGATTACCGGTGACGGCCCGACCGAGCTTCTTATCGGACCGATGTGGAGCGTGAACAAGTTCGAAGTACTAAATGAAATTCATAAAGAACAGGTTCGCAGACACAGCTGGCAGGGAAAATATTATCAGCCTGCCCCGGCAGCTCTATGACTCTGCCGAAAGCCGTGGCTTTCGCCCATTGGATGATTGCACAAAATATCCGTCCCGGAGACACCGTGATTGATGCCACCTGCGGAAATGGCGGAGACACCGCCTTTCTGGCAGAGGCGGTGTCCCCTTCCGGGCATGTGCATGCCTTTGACATTCAAAGCGAAGCCATCCAGGCTACATACGCACGATTACAAAAGAGAAGCCTGGAGTCATACGTCACGCTGCACCACTGCAGTCATGAATACGCAGCGTCTCTGCTCACTGATAAGGAAAAAACCGGCATCCGTGCAGCCATTTTTAACCTCGGTTATCTGCCGGGGAGCGATAAACAGATTGTGACATCTGCTTCCTCTACAACTGCAGCGGTGCTTTCTTATCTTCATACCTTCCCGTCAGGCGTTCCGGTTATCGTGGTCATTTATCACGGCCACCCGGGAGGAAATGCAGAACGTACAGCCGTTGAGAACCTTGCTGCTGAATTTTCGGAAGACGAAGTACGGGTGCTGCGGTACAGCCTGGACTTTCAGGAAAAGGCGCCCCCTTATGTGTTAACCTTTGAAAAAACAGCAGAAGAAACTCCTTATTTATCCAGGTTAGTTCAAGCTTATTCACATATATCTACGAAGGGATGATGAATCATGTCAGAAGTGGTGAAATCTATTTTAGAGCACAATCAGCAGTTTGTTCAAAACAAAGAATATGAAGCTTTTCAAACGGATAAATTCCCAAATAAGCGTATCGTCGTTTTAACGTGCATGGATACCCGGCTCATTGAACTGCTCCCTAAAGCTATGGGCATCCAGAATGGGGATGCAAAGCTGATCCGTAACGCCGGGGCAATGATTACGGATCCATATGATAGTATTACCCGCAGTATTCTGGTTGCCCTATACGAATTAAAAGCAGAAGAGGTCCTGATTGTCGGCCATTACGGATGCGGCATGACTGGTCTTCAGGCCGGCCAGGTACTTGAAAAAGCGTACGACCGCGGAGTTTCATCCGATGCAGAGGCAGTGATGCATGCTGAGGGGGTCTCCGTGCACGAATGGCTGCGCGGCTTTTCGGATGTGGAGGACAATGTGCATCAATCAGTCCAGGTTATGAGAAATCATCCGCTTCTTCCACCGGGAACCCCAGTGCACGGCCTTGTTATTTCCCCGGAGACCGGAGAACTGACGTCGCTTGATACGGCTGATATATAAACAAAGAACCGCCTTTTCTTTTTTGGAGTGACCTAAATAAATGAGACAGATAAAAGCACCTCTCACGTCGTATTCGTAGTAGGATCGATAGATGGAGGTGTTTTTCTTAT
>NZ_JBQOJA010000025.1:0-43134 GCF_054971385.1 Marinococcus tarijensis
GGTTGGTCCCTAACAAAGGTATCGAGGTTTTGTTGATGCTGGCAAGGCTTTTTTTATGCCTTGAATGATGTACGTTTTGCCTGCACGGTTATGTATTTCTATTCTGCATCAAACAGGGGGTACGTGGCCGTCGACCAGGGAGTGACCGACGCCCCTTATACGTATATGGAAGACTTGCAACAGGGAACATACCGATTACCGTGGGAAGCGGATGTCCGATACACGACTGGGGAGGCTTACGGGTTTCCAAAACCTAAAAAAAAGAAATAAGAGCAACAAACAGCCCCTTCATTAAAAGCCATATAGCACTAACTTCTATGGGGAAAAGAAAAAGAGTCATTGTTTTATGCTCGCCCTGCCTCCCCCATTCGATGAAATCAAGTGTAAGTCTCTGCTTTTACAGGGTATAAAGGAAAAGAAACCAATTATGAAGGAGGCTTCATCCTATGGAACGAACGAACCAAAGAAATCAAGATGTCCAGCAACTTATCGATGGACTCAATGTGGATCTCGCTAACGAATATGCGTCGGCCATCATGTACACGAATTATGCAGCCGTCGTCTCCGGGATTCACACCCCGATGCTAAGAACCTTTTTTGAAGCCGAGATCGGAGATGAACAAGCCCATGCCCAGTATTTGGCAACTAAAATTCGAACACTTGGCGGAACGCCTGTAACAGCGCCTGCCGATGTACCCCAAACCTTTCAAGTGCAAGAAATGCTCGAAAACGCTCGAAATGCTGAAGCAGCCACCATTGATCGGTACCTTGAACGCCGCCAGCAAGCTGAAAGCTTAGGTATGATCGAACTCCGAAATAAATTGGACGACCTAATTGATGATGAAACAGGTCATAAAGAACAAATTGAACGGATGTTGCAGGAAGCGCCCTTCTCCTAAGGCTTTCTATCAAAAGAACTATTATTACATTACCCTCATTCGCGTGATCATTCAGGGGTTCTAACCCATTTGGTGCTTCTATGAAAACATTGTTACCAAAAGCAAACCATCTATTTATTTCTACTCTCAAACCAAAAATCCGCCAAGCGTTTGACTAACTATTTTTAATAAAATGCCTCCTTCTTTTATTTGGAAAGAAGGAGGCATTTTGTTCAACAGAAAGTAATAATCTTTTCAGTTTAGAGAGCTATAGGGATATTCTTGTTTAGAGCGCATTTTTTACCGTTTACTTGGTAAATATAGTAGCGGTCTTCGTTCCAACGCAAAAAAGAAGCTCCATACCAATTCCACTGGGAAAATAGATTTTTATTTCTTAGGATTTTGACTACTAACACACATGAGAGTACTTCGGCCTTCGGCGCTTATTTTCTCACTCTAGGTAGCATACTTGGTACCATGCTTAGCATTCCATTGTTTATAGACGTTCACGCCTTCTTGAAGGAAATGTTTCTGGATCGGCAGCCGTCGTTGCTCCATTGGCTTGCAGTATTCTTCATAAAAATTATCCAGTTCAAAATATTTGCGGTCATCACGGTAAAATGGTTCGTACTCTTCTCTTGCTACCACATATACGACGTTCTTGGGGCTGCAGTAATATATCGCGCCTAAACACATAGGGCAGGGACTGGCCAGAATATAGATGGTACAATCCGTTAAATGCTCGGTCTGTTCTTTTTGACAAGCTTCACGAATGGCCAAGATTTCCGCATGGGCTGTTGGATCCTGCGTTTGGGCCGCTTAATTAGCACTTTCAGCCAAAAGCTTGTCGCCCTTCATAATAACACAAGCAAAAGGACGTCCTCCTTGTTCGACATTTTGTTCGGCTAATTGGATCGTTCGATGTATAGGATCCATGAGCGTCCTCTCCTTTGTTTATCGATTGAAAATCTTCAAAGCTCAAGTTTTTATACCCTGTATACTTTTCATTTACGCCACTGATAGAAAACACTCGCAAATACTTATCCGAGAAGTATCTTTTTGGTTATAAAAGGAGCCTCTTATACGCACATTTCAAGATTGGTATACCCTCGCTTATTTTCTAAACCGAGTGCTCTCGTAGTTACTTGGCACATTCAAAGCAATACAGACGCCCGTCTTCGTGTACACCTTCAAAGAACCCATCCCTGCAGTAAATCTCTTTACCACACACGCTACACTGTCCCAGGTACTCTTCCATCATTATCCCTCCTCATAAGAATTCTTCGGATGGCAATTCAGGGTTTCCTTTAAAATCCGGGCTTGATTATACGTCTCTCCTTCGCAGCAAATTCAAAGGCTACCTGCTTATGGGGCTTGCGTACGAACGCTTTTAACTGATCGAGCTCCTTTTGCTGATCCGTACTTTCCTGAACTTCCTGCTTATATGCTTCTTTATGTTCGTCAAATTTCGCCGGATCATAAGCAAACTATTGGCGCCATTGCTTGGAAGGATCGGCTTCCTTAAGTCATGCATCTACCACAGCTTTATCCTTCGTCACCCCTTGCGGCCAAATTCCATTGACTAGGATTCGATACCCGCCTTTTTTCTATCGAATCATAAATTTTTTTCAATGGAGGGCCCATTGTTTTTCCTCCTTTCTATTCTTTTTTCCAGATACTTGTTAACAAGGGTTAATCATATGCCATGGTGAATGCCGGAGTGTCTCCCTTTCTCGTGCGTCTCTATTTCCTTCGTTTTTCTTTTCTTTACCGTTAAATAATTCATTTTGGGTTTTTGTCGTTTTTTTCTTTTATTTATTATAGAAATACCGCTCTTCGCTTTATAAGGAATACGGTATCATCGCCGTGCCAACCATCTTTTACACCCCTCCCGTTAGCAACATACTTATAATGACTCTCTAAGAGGCATTGTTCTCTATCAGGAACTGGCAACGTCTTAAACATCATGGCTTTGACCATTCTTGCTAAGTCTCCTCTTGCTTATTCCCTTTATTACTAACCACAAAAAAGGCCAACGCTAGTACACTTAATACAGCCATGGTCAAAAACGCATTTCTCGTGCCTTCGTATAAATTCTGCCCCTGACTGGAAACCGTCACAATCGTTGTCAACGCCGTCACCCCAATCGCCATGGCAAATTGGCGAAGAGCATTAATCACCGCTGTCCCATGAGGCATGATGGAAGCTGGTAAATGGTTCATCGCAAATGCTACCTGAGGCATCATGGTGATGCTGATACCTAACATGAAAAACATGAATGCGACAGTGACGGTGAGAAAGGAGGTCGTTGGCTGAAACAAACTAAACATCACGACCGAAATCAACAGAGGAATAAAACCCGCGCCAATCACCTTTCTTCCGTAACGATCATATAACAGGCCACTAATCCAAGAAAATAAAGCCAGCATGAACGTCCCCGGCATCAGAATCATGCCCGAGGTAAAAGCAGATAGCCCCTGAACACTTTGGGCAAATAATGGAATTAACGTTTCTGCGGAGAGTAATAACAACGAGATCAAAAATATCGACAGAGTAGCGAATAAAAACGGACCATAAGCAAAGACCTTTATATTAAGCAAAGGAATGGAAAGACGGAGTTGGCGATACCCGAACCATACAAACGCCCCGGCGCCTAAACTGATCGTACCTATCACCCGCAAGTCCTCGAAGGAATACATATTAATCATACTTACACCTAATAAGAAGGCAACAAATCCGATACTTGATAGGATAAACGAGAACACGTCGAATTGAGCGGCTTTTGTTTCTGTTATATTTTGTAGAAACAAATAAGTAATAATTATTAACCCTATAAGCGGGAGCAAAATCATCCAAAACAATATGCGCCAGTCCCAGAGATCAATGATCAAACCGGACATTGCCGGCCCTATCGCCGGTGCTACGTTCATGACCAATCCTAAAATACCCATGGCCTGGCCGCGTTTCTCCGATGAATAAACCAATAGAAGAACCGTTTGGGCCAGCGGGAGCATAATGCCAGCGCCAATTGCTTGAATAATCCGTGCCACGACTAATAGTAGAAAGGACGGTGCCAAAATACCAGCCGCCGTTCCCACCAAAAAACAAGCAAGAGACACTAATACCAAGAATCGGAGCGTAAAGCGATCCACGAAATATCCATTAATAGGAATCATGATGGCCGCCGTCAGTAAAAAAGCAGTGGTTAGCCATTGAACTTCGGTAGCATTAACTTGAAATTCCTGCATGATGGTAGGGAAAGCTGTAATCAGCAAAAATTGATTAAGCAAAAAAAGAAAATTGATACTAACAACCGTCCATACGGTCCATTTTTGTTGTTTCATCATACACCTCAAACTATTGCTTATATTCAGTCCAATAGATTATATACTTTGCGCAAAGTATATAATCTATGTTAATTTTAAGGGAAACAAGACGAAAGGGGAAGGCCTATGTATCCGGATCTTAAAGGAAAAGTTGCATTTATTACCGGCGGAGCTAATGGCATTGGCAAAGCCATTGGTGAGGCTTATGGGCAAGCAAAAGCTAACATCGTGCTGGCCGATATCAACGAGCAGGCGCTACGGGAAACGCAAGAAGCATTTGCCCAAACATACGGCCCGTCGATGATTCAGACGATCCCAATGAATTCGACCATCGAGAACGATGTGCAGCACGCTATCACCAATGCTTATGAGAACTTTGGCCGTATTGATATTCTGATTAATAACGCTGGCGTTATGGATAATATGGATGCCGCGGACCGTGTCCCCGGCGATACATGGGAACACGTCTTCAATGTTAATGTGACAGGCACAATGCGTGTGACCAGAAAAATGCTGGAGCTGTTCCAACAGCAGCAACAAGGCGTAATCGTAAATATGGCTTCGATTACAGGGCTTACTGGAGGTCGAGGTGGCTTAGCCTATACGGCTTCCAAGCATGCGGTGGTCGGCATGACTAAAAATATAGCAGCCCATTATGCTGATCAGCATATACGAGCCAACGCCATTGCTCCCAGTCAAGTGCCCACAGCTATCACCCAAAGCGGAAAAACTCCAGATACCTACGGAATGAAGGCAGCTACCAAAGGATTGAATCTAATGCCACGAGCAGGCACGTCGGAGGAGATCGCTCATATTGCTTTATTTTTAGGATCGGAACATGCTTCTTTTCTTAATGGAGCCGTTATTCCAGCAGATGGAGGCTGGTCTGCTTATTAAAGCTTACCCTCCTCAAGTACTTGCCATACTCTTTCTAACCAATTTTTTTGAAATTGATGGTAAGAAACATAATGGTCTGCTATTAGCTCAGGTATAGAACTTTTTAACTTGTTGTGCTGTCGTTCAATCATTTCCAGTTCTTCGATCCACGCTTGTATCGCTTGTTTCACCGGATCTGTAGGAACAAGATGAATATACAATAAGGCTGGATATAACGCCTTTGCCTCATCTCTTCGTTGTTGAAACACCTCGAGAATACTCGTTTGCAGATGCTCGAATCCAGCCGCAGTTATTTGATAAATGGTGCGGCTCGGCCGCTTGTTGTGTTTCTCGCTTTTCACGGCTTGAATGTATTCGTGTTTTTGTAACTGCCGGGTAGCGTGATAAAGATTGCCATCTGTGAGGGAGAAAATTTGATCCCATCCATGCTGCTGCAATCGTTGTTTCATTTCATAGGGATGAGAAGGAGTCTCCTCTAAGAGCCCTAAAATGAGAATTTTTATGGCCATTGATGGTGGTCTCCTTTTCGTTTAATCATATCTTGTTAGACTGCATCCTATTGGGAAAGGATCAACCGAAACACTAATGACGAGAGAAAGAATGTTTAACGGTGCTTTTAAACTATCATAAAATAATGATACATGAAGGAGAAGGTGCAATGGAACGTTTTGATAATAAAGTGGTTATGATTACAGGTGGCGCTTCGGGCATAGGAAAAGAAATGGCTTTCATGTTTCAGGCCGAAGGGGCTACAGTCATCGCGGCAGACGTGAGTGAGCAGAGGCTGAACGACTTATCTAAAGAAGGTATTGACGCTAGATATGTGGATGTTTCCAACGAAGATCACTGGCGGCAGTTAGCTGATGACGTTTATCAAAAGTATCAGCGCATTGACGTCCTGGTCAATAACGCTGGTATTTCCAGTGAGAAAACTATCCAGGAGATAGAGGCCGCTGATTGGGAAACAATGATGAACATCAACGGCTTCGGCGCTTTCGCCGGTATGAAGCACGTGGTCCCTTATATGGAAAAACGTCAAGAAGGGTCCGTTGTGAATATTTCTAGTTACACCGCTCAGGTCGGCATGGGGCTGAATGTTTACACTGCTTCCAAAGGAGCGGTACGGGCCATCTCTCGAGCGGCGAGTGTGCAATACGGCAGCAGTGGCATTCGAGTCAATGCTGTGTTCCCCGGGGCAATTGAAACGCCGATGACGAAAGGGCTGCAGGAATCTCAAGAAACGCTTCAGCGACTGGTGGGAGCCACTCCCCTGAGGCGTTTAGGAAAACCTCGAGAAGTCGGGCAAGCGGTCTTGTTCTTAGCTTCGGAGGAAGCAAGCTTTATTACTGGGGCTGAACTGGTTATTGATGGTGGCTTCACAGCCCAATAATTCCCTTTCTTCTTATCTAATTATTTAATTGTATTAGAGCTAACACATGTTTTCTTTTGCCAATACTTGACTCGAAATAAAACCAACCGGTGGATCTTTGCGAGCCATCGGTTGGTTTTATGCTTTGTGTTATTTAAAGAAATCCCGCTAACATAATCACGATTATCAGTAATTGATAAGAAGAAAAAGTTAATCTGTTATCGGAGTTTTGATGCCGATAATCTTTTATAAATGTCTACATACCAAAGGATCTCGACCATATAATAAAAATTCCATAACTATTTCATCCTCAAGGAATGTTTCTATTATTCTCATTTTTAACCATCACCCTTCTATCGAAATAAATATAATATCTCCTTTATATATTTTGCATTTTTTGACATTGAGGTTTTAGCATCGAAAGAATCCTCACGAAAAATGAAAGCTTTTTGTCGTTGGGTCATATTCGGTGCAGCGGTTTTCTTCATAGGAGATCAGTAGAAATAATATCTGCGTTAGCATACATTCAGAATTTTCTCTTTTTCCTTTTCGTTATAGGTATTCCACGTGTACTTGAGTATAATGATTAGCCGAGACGTCTAAAAAGGAAGTGTTTTCTATGCTATCCATCTTGTTGGTTGATGACGATCCGAACATTTTGACCTTTACCGGTGATTATTTGCGAAGAGAAAATTACCGTGTCTACGAAGCTAACCATGCTAAGGAAGCCTGGGCGATTCTCGATGACCATGATGTTCATATTGCGCTCGTTGATGTGATGATGCCTGGCACCGACGGATTTGAACTGACGACAAGCATTCGCCAGGACTATGGTATTCCTGTTATTCTCTTAACGGCGAAAAACCAAATCGAAGATAAAGAACAAGGGTACGCATCGGGCACCGATGATTACATCACGAAGCCCTTTGAGAGTAAAGAATTATTATTTCGCATTCGTGCTGTTTTACGGCGATATCAGCAAGTCGCCCAAGAACGAATTCAGGTGGGGCGAACACGCATTAACACTAAGACGTATGAGGTCAGCATCGGTCATCGAGCCTTGCTCCTGCCGTTGAAAGAGTTTGAGTTGCTTGTTCAGTTAGCTAGCTACCCCAAAAGAACGTATTCCCGGGAAGAATTAATAGAGTATATTTGGGGCTCCACATTTGAAGGAGATGAACGGACCGTCGATGTCCATGTCAAACGATTGCGAGAGCGTTTCCGTCGGTTGGATCCCGGTTTTGATATTCAAACGGTTCGCGGCATTGGGTATCGCCTGGAGGTCCTGGAATGAAGACCCTTTATACCCGGGTCGTGCTCACGACCCTCGTCGTCATGGCCGTTAGTTTTTTTATCGCCTTTCTCGGAACCAATATATACTATCATTATCAATTAAAGCCGGAGAACGATGAACGTATCACGCAAACCGCTCAACAGGTTCAACAGTTTTATGAACATCATCCGTCCATCAATACCCAAACGTATTTTGAACAGGTGGGTGACACAGGGTTTCAAGTTGCTTTATTTTCGTCTGCTGAGGAGGAGGGACGTTTTTTTGGATCATCGTTTCGCTCGTCCACCCTTTCTTCCAAGAACATTGAGAACGTCCTTGCCGGTGACACGTATCATGGCGTCAAAAATCATCCGTTTGGCCCGTTGGTTACAGGCTTTTTTGATAATGAGCTGACCAATACCGTTGGTGTGCCGGTGGAGATTCAGGGCGAGACGTATGCGATGTTTCTTCGTCCGGATATCGAATACCAATTGGGCGAATTCCGATACTTTTTAGCCTTTCTATTTGGAGGGATGGTTGGGATCAGTGTTTTGTTAGTCCTCATCAGTACACGCTATCTGGTTCGTCCGCTTGTAAAGCTCACGGAAGCTACCAAACGTATTACCAAAGGAGATTATTCTCCGCCCGTGCCGGTTCAGCGCCAAGATGAAATTGGTCAACTAGCCCAACAGTTTTCGCAAATGAGTCGAGAATTAGAACAACTAGAATACATGCGTCAGGAATTTGTCGCTAATGTTTCGCATGAGATTCAGTCCCCTCTGACCACTATTCAAGGAATGGCGGCAGAGTTGGAACATGATCAGCTGTCGCCGGAGCAACAACAAATGTACGCGAGCACGATTCACCAGGAAAGCCGGCGACTGTCATCGCTGGGAAAGCAACTGCTAATACTGGCATCGTTGGATAAGGAAGAAGAACGATTGGCGGTTGCCCCCTATGCGCTCGATCAGCAGTTAAAAACCATGGTTCAATCCATGGCTTATCAATGCCAGGAAAAACAGATTTTTGTCGATATCGACGTTCCTCCAACGATCCTTGAGGGGGATGAAGTCCTTCTGTATGAAGTTTGGATGAATGTGTTTGCCAATGCCATCCGTCATTCGCCGATGGAGGGGTCGATAGTTATCCGGCTGGAGCCTCGTTCAACGGACGTGGTCGTGACCATTCAAGATGAGGGGCCTGGTCTTTCGCCTGAGGTGTTGCCATTTATCTTTGAACGATTTTACCGAGCGGATAAAGCTCGAAGTCGATCGTATGAAAGCAACGGTCTTGGCCTATCGATCGCCCAAAAAATTGTGGAGCGTCACCACGGATTCATCAGCGCGTCGAGCACGGAAGGTCAAGGAGCTACGTTTACCGTGGTTCTTCCATCCACTCCTTTCGATTCGTAATTCATATTGCGTTCATCTTTCTGGTTTACGATAAACACCAGAAAGCGAAAAAGAAAGGAGCTCATCATGTTTTTAGCCTGGCGTGAATTAACCTATGCCAAATTACGTTTCAGCCTGATTGGATTGGTCATCTTTTTACTAACGGTATTGGTGCTGTCGATTTCAGGGCTGGCGCAGGGATTAGCCTCCGACAATGCCTCCAGCATGCAATACATGGATAAGCAAGCCGAGAAAATAGTGCTCGAAGCTGAAGCCGAGAAGCAGTTATCACGTTCGGCCCTTTCCGACCATGATCTGGAGGTATTACAGGATAGACCGGAAGCTCATTTATTGAGTCTTCATCAAGGAACGGCTCAAAGTCATGGAAAGGACGTAGACGTCGCCGAAATGTATATGGACTTAAGCAGTGACCTAGCTCCTTCAGTGACCGACGGCGAACTTCCTGCCGATGATACCGAAGCTGTGATTGATCATTCCGCCAAAGATGACGGCCTCCGCCTAGGTGATACGCTGGAGCGGCCAGGCGGCACAGAAGTAACCATTAGTGGATTTACAGAAAACCAGCGGTACAGCCATACGCCGGTGCTGCACGTTCGGGATTCTGCCTGGAAGCAAGGAGAGCTTCCGATCAGTGCGGTCATCTTAGACCATGCACTTCCGGAACAAGTGAATGCTCAACTGCAGAATGCTGAAGTCATGGATATTCGTGCTTCTTTTGAAGGCATTCCCGGTTATACTTCCGAGCAGACGTCGCTTCAGACCATGATCGTTTTTCTATTTCTCATTTCGTCCATTGTATTGGCGGCTTTTTACTACATTATGACGATTCAAAAGCTGTCCCAGTTTGGGATTTTAAAAGCTATTGGGGCAACGTCTAAAACATTGGGCATATCATTGATCCTACAGGTTCTGCTGCTCACGACCGTCAGTATCATTGTCGGTGTAGCAGTCACGGCAGGAATGGCTGCCGTTTTACCGGCAGCGATCCCTTTCTCCTTGTCTTTAGGAACCGTCCTATTGTTGGCGGGGCTCTTCTTATTCGTCGCGTTGTTGGGTTCTCTATTATCCTTGGTCAAAGTGATTCGCATTGATCCGTTAAAAGCTATTGGAGGTGGTCAGGCATGAATGATGTATTAACCATGGAACAAATCGAATTTCAGGCTCAAGCCGATCAGCAGCCTATTGTTCAACACATTGATATCGCTTTGCGCCCCCAGGAGTTTGTGGCTTTAACCGGCCCGTCCGGATCGGGCAAAAGCACCTTGCTTTCCATGGCAGGAGCCTTGCTTCAGCCAACGTCAGGAGCGCTGTCGATTAATAAAAAAGACGTTCTTCGCTTAAATCCTCAAGAAAAAACGAAGCTTCGTTTACAGGACATCGGATTTATCTTTCAATCGGCCCATTTGTTACCTTATTTACAAACGGCGGACCAGCTTCGCTATGTTGGCAAACTTGCGGGCCTGACAAAGCCAACCATGGATCAACGAATCCAACGACTGCTTCACATGCTTGGGCTCGAGCATCGGCAGCATCACTTTCCCCGGCACTTATCTGGCGGAGAGCAGCAGCGTGTCGCGATTGCAAGAGCCTGGATGAATGATCCTTCGTTAATTTTGGCTGATGAACCAACGGCTAGTTTAGACCGTGAACGCGGAGAACAGGTCGTTCAAACCCTTCGCCATCAGGTCAAGGAATCGAAGAAAGCGGCGATCATGGTAACCCATGACACCCGCTTGTTTGCTTACTGTGATCGAGTCATCTATTTAGACAATGGGCACATCGATCATGAGGATACCTCTGTCGTTCCATAAACAACGTTCATCCCCTTCTAGGGTAGTTTTCTTGGGGGTGGACATCTTGTACATAGTCAAAAATAAAAGATCTTTTATCTGTGTTTCTAAAAAAATCAATGTCTTAAAGTTTTAACTTCTAGACAATGCCCTGAACACCCCGTTTTTATCGTTAAAAACGGGGTGTTTTCTGTCTAAAAGTTCGTCTATAATGAGGTGTACAATACCTAGTAGACTTTTAGACATTTTGGAGGGACACCCATGCCCCAACGTATTGGTTACGCACGCGTTTCGACCTTTCACCAGGATTTCAGTTCCCAGCAGCAGTTGTTGGATGAAGCCGGCTGCCATCGAATCTTTACCGAGAAAGTGACAGGCACAACGACCATTGAACGGGAGCAGCTGCGAGAAGCGATTCAGTATGCCCGTACTGGTGACACCCTGGTGGTGACAAAAATTGACCGCCTGGCCCGTTCGATCATCGATCTCAACAACATCGTGCATGAACTGGCAGCCGAAGGCATTTCCGTCTTATTTCTGAGAGATAATATGGAATTTCATGCCGGAGAGGACACTAATAGCATGCAGACGCTACTGTTCAATGTGCTGGGGAGTTTTGCGCAGTTTGAAGCCGACCTAATTCGGGAGCGTACCACAGAAGGACGAGAACGGGCCAAAGCTCAAGGGAAGCACATGGGGCGTCCGGGTCAACCGGACAAAGCTGTGCAGCAAGCCCTCCAACTATTCGAAAACCGTGCCACTAATAAGATGAGCGTGAATGATATTGTAAAAGTGACAGGCGTCCCCCGTTCGACCATCTATGCCAAACAAAAAAGAGTGAACCACTGAGGTTTAAGGTGCTGCTGTTTCAAATATATTGATTTTATGTTGGCCTACAGTATATTGATTGCAAAACAATCGTTCCATAAAATATAAGAGGCACGTTTCTTATTAGATCCAAGATATTCGGTGCCGGCAATGGGAATACATTCCAATGTCGTTATCATCAGATTCAGGGCGTTCCATTGCCTCTCTTGATTAAGCGACCAGTACTCTCCGGAAGCTTGTGTTGATAAGGTATGATTTCTAGTGCTTGAATTTGCTTTTTAAGTTTCGCCTATTTTATTCCAGGGTAGATGTATAGCGAAAAATTCCCTAAGGAGGTATTAAATCCATGAGCGAAACATTTGAAGCATTAAAAGACAAAATCAGTAACGCAGATCCAGAACAGGCGAAAGAATTACTCGGCCAAGTCAAACAGGCATATGAGGATAAAGAAATTAACGAGGAAGAAAAAGATGAACTAATGAACTCCGCGAAGTCGATAATGGGAGATTCCGGTCTCGGTGGCTTGTTTTAAATTTCCAGATTTAATTGCATATAAGGAAAGAAAAGCACCTTTAGCAGCTTGTACGTCTGCCAAAGGTGCTTTTAGTGCAGGGGTGCCAGAAAAAAGACATCGAAGGCTGGACAGAAAAAGCTCTACCACCTGGCTAAACCGTCTACATGTAGATTCACCCAAACGACAGATCTTACAATCCCCGCTCCCCGCAAGTCTTTTTGAAGTCGCTGTTACTATTTTTTCAAAACTTAAAGAAACTTCCTTTTGTTTTCATTGATACAGCGCGGACGTATATACTTCACGCCTTGATTTATTCGCACAATTTCCTCGAAGCTTACTTTTCCCTCCGTATAGAGGTTATAAAAAGCTCTCAAATCTCCTGATCGAGAAGGCTCCCATTGGTCTGGATTCGTCTTAAATAATTGAAGCAATTCCTGTTCGTGCTGCGTATCTCTCATTATAGCTCCTCCTTTCTCCTGATACTTATTCCAATGGCCAATATCTCATCTTTCAATTGCATGCTAAGGATTCTTCAAGATTAAATGGAACAGATTTAATTATGGAAGATTTCATACAAACGAGTTTAGTATATCGTTTGATTGTAAATACATATAAATATACTGGCAAGTGTTGCCAGTATTTGTACTAAAATTTTTGGTTTAGGGAGGCATTTTTTATGAGTGCATGGCAAGATTCTCTCACCAGTTTTTTGACCCAGATCGCTAATGCGGTCCCCGGTATTATCGCCGCTCTTTTATTACTTGTTGTGGCCTGGGTGGTCGCCAAGATTATCAGTGCGGGCGTACGCAAGCTTATCCAAAAATCAGGGTTGGAGCGCAAGCTTTCCGCGCAAAGCGAGGAACGATCCTCCAAAAAGGAGGGACCGGCCGCTTCGATCGGTAAGGCCGTCTATTACTTGGTATTTATCTTGTTTTTGCCCGGAATTTTAGACGCGCTTGGCATGGCTTCTGTATCTAACCCTATCTCTAACATGATGGATAAGCTGCTTGGCTTTCTACCGAATATTTTAGCAGCTGCCATTATTATTGTAGTTGGCTATTTTGTTGCTCGGTTCATTCGCGATCTTGTGGCTGGCTTATTGGATAGCCTGCACATTGATCAACGGTTTCGACGTATGATGAAGCAGTCGGAAAACGCCGAGGACAATGTCTCGCTGTCTAAGCTGTTGGCGAATATTTTATTTGTGCTTATCCTGCTGCCGATTGTTACCACCGGCATTGATGCGCTGCAAATTGAAGCTGTCTCTGCTCCAGTGTCGAATATGCTGAATATGATTCTCGCAGCTATTCCTACTATCACTGTCGCCATTATTCTGCTCGCAATCGGATATTTGATAGCCAAAGTTGTCGTGGATTTATTGTACAGCTTGTTAAAGAATGCAGGAGTGAATTCGCTATACCAACAGTATGTAGGAAGCGCATCACCAAAAGCTCGTCAAATTGATGCTGCCAATATCATTAGTCAGACGGTGCGGGTACTTATTCTCCTATTCTTTGTGATTGAGGCTTTCAATACCCTGCAGTTTGACGTACTTAATCAAATTGGTAATACCATTCTGGGATATTTGCCATTGGTTTTCAGCGCCCTGATCATTCTGGTCCTTGCTATGATAGGGGGGCAGATGGCTGCTTCGCTGATTCAGCGCACCACCAGTAGCGCTGGTTCAGGCCTTATTGCCAAGTACGTGATTTGGGTCGTCGCCGGCTTCATGATCTTTGATCAATTGCAATTTGCTTCTATGATCGTCAACATGGCATTTTTATTAATTCTCGGCGGTCTAGCTGTTGCTTTTGCCATTTCCTTTGGGATTGGTGGTCGCGGTTTTGCTCAACGGCAATTGGAAAAGATCGAAGGCAAAATGAAAAAGAATCAATCTGGAGAATAATGGCTAAGCCGCCAGCGGGGACTTTAAAGCCCCCGCTGGTTTTTTTCGTCATACATGACCATTCCCCAGTCCTGTTCAGAGATTTTTCGATCGAAAGAAGTTTTCACAAAAATATGTTCAAATAATTGTGCATATATATAGGCATTTCGGCTGCTGTGCGATATAATAAACAAAAGCTCTCCAGGTAGGAGGAAGAAAGGAGTGAGAGACATGGTCACGAAAGAATTTAATTCGCAACAGATTCACGCGGCCAATGAGTTACGGACCATCTCTCAAACCAAACTATTAGAAATGTTGGAAAGAGAACGCAAGCTGGCGTTTAATTTTAATAATGTGACGAAGGCAACGATGCTGGATATTGAGACGTATAACGAACTGATTGATCGGTTGGAGGAGCTAGAAGCAAAAGTGGAAAGCCTGGAGATGGAACACCGATATGGGCAACGCCAAGATCCGGACGAAGCACCCGAGCAGTGGACGTCGAAGCCCGAAAGCATGTCGTTATCCGAGTGGTACGCTTCTCATCAGGAGACATCGCGGTAAGCATCTAATGGAAGAAAAATACCACGAGGCCTGGTTGGCGAAGGATCTCCCCCGCATTCATCATCAGCTCTATCAAGCACCGGCCGTCTCCGATCCAGAAACGTCTTTTCACCAACTGCTCCAGCAATTGGAACAAGAAATTGAGCGTTTAAAACGGTCACCTTATCAAGCGTCCAAGCCTCTTCAGCATGGCCGGTTGGCCGCCCAAGAGTATTATTCCTGCAAATGGTTTTCTTCTCCCCATGTTCGGGGGACCAAAGGAGCGAAGCCTGATATGCGGTTGATTTATAAATACAACGAGGATCATACGTGCATCTATCTAAAAGCGGTTGGTTTCCGTCATGAGCCTCCGCCGATTTATCACGAAGGCGAACAGCGCAGTGATATATTTGAAAAATGATTGATCGAAAGAAGCCCTTGCTTGTTAAAAAGCAGGGGCTTCTGCTTTTGATAAGGAAAAAGGGAGGGGGCGATCAAAGCAAAAGCACCAATAGGTTCCTGCGCTCATTCATAACCAATAATAGCTAAATAATTAAAGTTGTCTTCAAAGACATTTGCACTTCTTCTTTTAATCCAATCGAAACCATTCGTGGTTGCAATTGATCTCCTCACGGCGAATCCCAATGTACTGTTTCTTGCCCGTTTTCTGCTCCTGCAGGTAACAGGCGTCCGTCCGGACGTCGCCGACTTTCAGCCGAGCCGGGTCGCCGGCCCGAAGGCCGGTATTGATCCTCGTTAAAAACAACAACACATCTCGCTCCGCGAGATCCTTTCGCTTCTGGGTGGCTTTGTTGCCCCGGCGCAGGGCATTGATCATGTCTTTAATATCTTCTTGGGTGCGTAACGGTTGCACATTAATCAGATGAGATTCACCTTTTTCCCCAATCATTCGCCTTTCTCCTTTATGTATGGTTTTATCTCCATTCATACATTTTATTCATATGAACATTTTAGAAACAGAGCGGCCATACTATCTACGGAGGTGAGAATGGTGGAACAATTCCTTTTGCCTGATGCGCCGGAATATTACATTCTAACCCTCTTGATTAGAATTGGAAGCCTCCGTCTTTCATTAACAAAACTTCCGTTCCGTCTTCTTCGATACCCACCACCTTCATATCTTCGGTCCCAAAGGCCATATTGACCAACAGAAGAGACGTGTTCAGTCCGGATTCCTTCAATACCCTTTCCGATAGACTGCTACCATGCTGCAGGTTAGACGGGGAGGCGTTTCCGATGCCAATATGGCAGGCCGTATTTTCATCAAACAGGGTGTTGTAAAAAAGCGTATTCGTCTGAGCAAGAGGTGAATGGCTAGAGACCAGGGCAATTTCCCCTAAATAATGAGAACCTTCGTCTGTTTCGATTAGACGTTGTAAAGCTTCTTGTCCGTTGGTCGCAGCATAGGACGTTATTCGTCCATCTTGAAAGGTAAGGGAAACATCGTTGATAACCTTTCCCTCAAAGACAAGCGGTTTTGTGGCTACGAGTCTACCATTCACCCTATTTTTATGTGGTGCAGAAAATATTTCCTCCGTAGGAATGTTCGGGTAGAACGGTACTCCCTTGGTATCTGTCACTCCCCCGCCGATAAAGACGTGATTGTTCGGCATGCCGACGACCAAATCGGTCCCCTGGCTATTGGTAAAATGCAAAGCGTCAAACTGATGATCGTTGAGAAACGTTTTCCGGGACTCGAAGGCTCTATCATGATCTTTCCAATCATCAATCGGATGCGTTCTATCCGCCCGAGCCCCGCGTAAGAGGACTTGCCATAACGACTCCAGAGCTTCTTCTTTCCTTAGATGAGGAAATACTTTCGTCGCCCATCCGAAGGAAGGAACAGCCAAAAGACACCAGCGTACCTCGTGGGATCTCATCCTTGCATAATAATTTTCCAGTTTGGTGCGATCTTTTGATAGCGACTGATCCGTTCGATAGAAACATCCTTAAAGACATCGAAGCTTTCAGAAATGAGATGAATGTACGCAGCCCCCGCATCGTCCCACTCGTTAACTCGATCCAGCTTCCAATTGGGAACGTGATCAATAGCTTCATCGGCGGCATGAAGGTAAAATGCTTGGACCGACCATTCATCCCCCCAGTCCATTTCTACCTTGGAAGCCCCAGCCTCATAGGCTGCCAGTTGGACGAAACGAGCAAATGTGGCATGCTTGATATCACTATGTATCACCACTAATTGATTTTTCTGTACATTGACTCCCATTCGTACCGCAAGTTCGGCATACTTTTTCAACGATTCGTCGCTAATAAGCTCCTCGATATTCTCCATCATTTCCCGCTCCTTTTCGTAAAAACTATCACATTCCTAACCATTGCCAGCCCATCATGAAAAGCACAAATCTCTATTTTCTTTTGTCATGATACCATCCAATAAAAGGAAAAAGAATATCTCAAAACAAAGAGCGCTGCAAGATCAATTCTTGGGAATTAGAACATTCCTTAGGGTCAATTCTGAACTATCCACTCTGCACTTTTCTCATTAATATTTCTATGCTATTATTAATGTACAACAACAATAAAGCATCGTTACACGAAACCCCTAGGTACGTCACTACCTAGGGGTTTTTTGTGGACTAATCGCCGCCCATTCACTGTTTGTTCCGTTTACTTAGCCAATAAACGAAACTGTTCCCTATGATTAACACGAGGATCGGGAACAAAAGATCCTGCAACAACAAATAAAGCACCGTTACACCCCCTTTCAAACGATGTTCGCCTGAAAGGAATGGGCGACAAACGCTATTATAACACGCTATAAGCCGGCGAATTACTTGTATCTGTTGATATAGACAACAAAAATATTAAAATTATTTTTGGCCATAGGTTTTTTATTGAATCCTGACTCCCTTCGTTGAAATCAAATCAATGGTTCCACATAATCTATCTTAATCGGAAGTTATTAATTTGTGTCTCAATATAATAAGTAATATCCGTATTCGTGAGAAACTTGGAAAATCGTTTTTCTTGGTCTTTTAATTTTTCTTTCAACATGATGCCCAAGATCGGTAGAACATAGAACATCACCATCCATCTCCAAGTGCATGCATGCGACGGTGAGCATGACGCTCAGCCCTCGAGGTCCATGTGTCGATGGTTCTCTAGTTCGCCGCCCTGTAAAAAAGAGCGGAGCCGTGTATGCGCTAGAGCCTCATCGTCTCCGTGCGTGAAGAGGCGTACATGATCGTTTTCCTGAACATATAAATCCATTAAGGCCATGATATTTTTTCCATCGGCAGCGCGTCCTTGCTTCTCGATGGTAATGGTACTGCTGTAAGCAAGAGCACGGTGAACAAATGCTGTGGTGTTGGTTGCCTGCAGCCCTCGAAGCAATTGTACTCGAACATTAGTCATCATCATAGTTCCACCGCCTTTCATATCGGGGCCAGGGTCTGGACTATACCGTTAGTTCAATTAAATTGTGCTCCGGGTCTTGAACGACGCTCTCATAGTAGCCATCACCTGTCGTGCGCGGGCCATCAACAACAGGGTAGCCCGCCTGTTCCAGCCGGCGAGTCAATTGGTCCACTTTCTGCCTGGATCCTAATCCAAAGGCAAGGTGAGCCCATCCCGTCGTTCCGATCGAGGTGTCTAGCTGTTGATGAGGCTGATGCATGACCTCTAACCGGCCTCCCGATGGAAAGGAAATGAAATAGGACGTGAATGCTTTGGACGAATTGTGATAGCGCGCGCCGGCTGTTCCGTCCAAATACGTAACATAAAAGTCTGTTAATGCGTCAATATCCTTGGCCCAAAGAGCAGCATGATCCATGCGAACCATCGGTCGTCTCTCCTTTCGTTTGATCATGATAAAAAAATTAGTCATTCATGGCCTGGATCAATACCTCGTGACCGAGATGTTGAAGGCCAACGAGATAATCTTGTTCCCAATCACTCGCGACCATATAAGGCAAATGTTCTCTGGGGACATACAGCGTCTTGGGGTCTTTTAGCACATGAAGGATGGTTCCGGAAACTTCTGCAGCGGAAAAAATGAGCTGATGAGGGTTTAATATCGCTACAATACTGCCAATGACCCGGTGAAGGGCGTCCAGCAGGCGCGCGTCATGAAAATCATAGGTGAGAGCCCCGGCCTCGTTTGACTGCCGATGCTGCTGAAAAATGTAGGAGATTTCACCAGCGAAATGAGTGCTTCCCTGCAGGACCTTCCCTTGGGTCATAATCCCTGCGCCAGGGCCGTTGGCGCCAAAATACATGTACACCAGCGTGTGTTCCTCCGGAAGATGCCAGCGCTTTTGATACCCCAAGACGGCTGCATTCATGTCATTTTCCACGATCACGGGAAGTTCCGTGGTACGTTCCACGTAATCTTGAAGATGAAAGTGCTGCAACACCGTATAATCTGGAATATGAATGATTTTTCCATGGGACACGGCCCCGGGCACCCCAATGGCAATAGCTCCAATGCGGGGATACCCCTCTCTTCTTTCCGCAATGAGCCGAAGCAACAGCGCCAAACCTTCGTTTTCCAGGGAGCCGGAGACCCGTTGTTGTGCTTTTACTTCTCCCAGGCAATCGAAAACGATACTGTGCATTTCCTGTTTTTCCATGTAAATGGCCAGTCCCAATCGATAAGACGCATTGTAGGAATAGCGCTGAGCCCGCCGGCCCCCACTGGAAGGCCCTTCCCCCAATGGATACACTTCTTCCCGATCAATCATTTCATCGAGAAGCTTCCCAATCGTGGGAAAGCTGGCGTTTACACGGTCGGTAAGGTCCTTTTTCGTCGCACGTCCTCGATGGAGTAACTGCTCGCGAATGGCCTGTTCAATGGTTTTTTTGCTTCCCAACGGCGAACGAGGCACAGCTGCTCCTCCTTTCTATATTCTTATTAAAAATTTTTAATAAGTTATGTATTATCAGCAGTGTATCACTTTTGTCTATCCACGCACAATCATAACCCAATATCTTCGTAGATGATCTAAAAAAGCGTGAAAAGAATACAGAAACTGTGCTAAGGTAGTAAAAGAACTTATTAAATTATTTTAATAAGTTAATGGTTTTATCATGAAACAAAGGAGGATGTTATGGCCCTTTTTCTTCTTGTAATTATCTACTTAGCCTTTATCAGCCTCGGGTTGCCGGATTCCGTCCTGGGAGCTGCCTGGCCGACGATGCAGGAACATTTCCAGGCACCCCTGAGCATGGCTGGGGTTTTATTTATGATCGTGGCCAGTGGCACGATCATCTCGAGTCTCTGCAGCGGGTTCCTCCTGCAACGCTTTGGAACCGGACGTGTCACAGCTGTTAGCTGTTTGGTCACCTCGCTGTCGTTATTCGGTTTTTCGGGAGCTCCCTCCATGGGATGGCTGTACCTTTTTTCGTTGCTTCTAGGCCTGGGAGCTGGAGCGGTTGATGCCGGGTTGAACCACTATGTTGCCAGGCATTATCAGGCCCATCATATGAACTGGCTTCACTGCTTTTGGGGCATCGGTGCCACCATGGGACCTGTCATTATGGCGTACCATATCGCTAATCAGGAAGCCTGGCGGAATGGGTATCTCACGCTGGCCCTCATTCAACTGAGTCTGGTGCTGGTTCTGATGGTAAGCCTGCCACTCTGGCGAGCCAAACGTATCCAGAGACAGGAATCGGCCGTTTCGGAATCATCCGAAGCATTGGACCAACAGCATCCCCGTGGGCATCCGCTGAGCACCCCCGGGGTCAAACTGGCCCTGCTTTCCTTTTTGTTTTATTGTGGGGTGGAATCGGCCGTAGGGTTGTGGGGGAGCAGCTATTTAGTCAATACCCGCGGCATTGATCCGTCCACCGCGGCTCGTTATATTTCCTTCTATTACGGAGGAATTACGGTTGGCCGCTTTATCACCGGGTTTGTGACCTTTCGGATAAGCAACCGCCGGTTAATTCGCATCGGCCAGCTAACGGCTTTCGCAGGGGTGATACTGTTAATCATTCCTTGGAGTGCCGGTTTTTCGCTGGCAGGCCTTATTCTTATTGGGTTAGGATTTGCGCCTATTTTTCCTTGTATGCTTCACGAAACCCCCGAACGGTTTGGTTCCCAAGCCTCATCCACGATCATGGGGTATCAAATGGCCACGGCCTACACCGGCAGTACGTTACTGCCCCCAATGGTTGGATTGGTCTCTTCGTCTTTTTCCATCGCTGTTTTTCCGCTACTGACTGCTTTGTTTGTTGGCGGGATGTTGTGGGGGTCAGAGGCATTGAATAAACGCCTGCAGAAGTACCAACCAGCCTACAGGTAATGGATGTTTTTACGAAACATGGATAGGATGCAAGCAATAGGAAAAAGGAGAAGATAGGATGATTAAGCTGATTGTCACCGATATGGATAGAACCTTCTTAAACAGTCAAGGAACGTTCGACCAAGATCTTTTTCAACAGGCGCAGGCCATGATGCACCAGCAGGGTGTATCTTTTGCCCCCTGTACGGGCAAACAGTGTGAACGCGTGGAAGAATTATTCGGCACCCAGGCTCATGATATGTGGATTCTGGGGGATAGTGCGACACGCATTAAGCATCAGCAATCGTTTGTGTACGAATCGTTATTATCCAATGCCGTCGGCCTCACGGTGATTGAAGCGCTGGAACGGATGGACGCCACGCATACGATTATTGCTTGTACCAAACATGCTGCCTACGTGAAAGCCTCTATTCCCAAGGAGGAATATCAGATTGTTCGAGGCTCCTATGCGAAAGTCGAAGCCGTCGAATCTTTTTCCACAATTACGGATCCTTTTATGAAAATTACGGTTCATGATCGATACGGAAATGGTGTCAAAACCAGGGAGCAATTATATCCCTTTCAGCAAGAGGCCTACATAGTGGTCTCCGAACACACATGGATCGACATTACGAATGCGGACGTCAACAAAGGAACGACCGCCCGCCAACTGCAACACCTATTGAACGTTACTCCCGAGCAAACCATGGTGTTTGGTGATGGGTACAACGATCTTGAACTCCTGGACGCGGGAGCGTATAGTTTTGCCGTTCGAAATGCGTATCCTGAGGTGCAGGAAGCCGCGAACTATATTATTCGATCCAACGATGATCAGGCGGTGCTGCGGACGATTATTCAATTGCTTCATCTTCAGGCATCTGATTAACACAAGATGCCTGAAATAGCATCACACAAGAAGATGTCTTTCAAAATATCCAAAATTTAGAGCTTCTAGACAATGGCAGAAATTTCATTTAGGCCCAGTGTTCCTTTAAATTTTTTGTCATCGAAAATAATACACATAAGGTAACACAAATATCATGTGGAAGTTTTGTATGCTGAGGAAATTTTCGAAAAGAAACAGGCCTTATTACTTCTATATGAAAGAAAAATATTAGGAGTGATTTGCTGTGAAAACCGAAAAACAAAAATGTTAGCTGGAGAATTATATTTCCCTGATGAAAAGCTCGGAAAAGACCATATTAGAGCACAGAAAATACTGGCAGAGTTTAATGATTCATTGGTAGAAAATAGAAGTCATGTATTAAAGTCCTTATTTGGAAAAACAGGCAAAAAATTCTGTGTAAAACCATCTTTCAACTGTGATTATGGCTTTAATATCCATGTTGGAGAGAATTTTTTTGCGAATTATGATTGTATTATATTGGATGTCTGCAAGGTAAGTATAGGTAAAAAATTGTATGCTTGCACCAAGGGTATGCATATATACTGCCACCCATCCATTAGATGCAGAGACAAGGATATCCGGTCTAGAATATGGAAAACCAGTTGTCATTGGTGATAATGTTTGGTTAGGAGGAAATTCAGTTATAGCCCCTGGAGTGACTATTGGAAAAAATGTAGTTGTTGCTGCTGGAGCAGTAGTAGTGAAGAATGTTCCAGATAATGTAATTGTTGGTGGGAATCCTGCGAAAATAATTAAACAAATTGAAAATTAAGATCTCACAATGATTTTTATGCTAAAAGCATGACTGGGAATGGCAATCATTTGTGTTGAAAATGGGCCTCTTTTAGCCATAAATTTCAATCTGTCAAGTATTCAATTGCTTCATCTTCAGACACGGGATTCATAGAGAAGGTGTTTAGGAACATAGCAGGAAAAAATGTTTTTAATTTATCTATCCCCCCTTTAACTTCTGGCCTACCTATTTTAATGGTATGCCTGAGAAAACTACATTTTTCGTCTTTTCACTCTTCTGGCTGCTTCGACAATGGTTTGCCCATGGTTCAGGGCCTGACGGGCTTCTTCTTCAATGGTCCCGGTATGTCTTTCCCCAGTCTGTGGGTTGAAGGGTTGTTACAAACACTATATATAAAAATTATACAAAAGCAAATGGAAGTATTCCTTTTTCATTGGTCGCTTGAAAGGAGTCCATTCCCAATGCAAATGAAAGACATTGACACTCCCGCTCTCCTGATAGACCAAACCATCATGGAGGACAATCTTCGTTCCATGCAAACCTATGCGGACCAACAGCAGGTTCGTTTGCGTCCCCACACTAAGACGCATAAAATGCCATCATTAGCGCAAAGGCAGGAAGCATTGGGAGCGAAAGGCATCACGGTAGCCAAAGTAGGAGAAGCAGAAGTCATGGCCAAACGTGGGCTCACAGATATCTTCATTGCTAACGAAATTGTAGGCAAGCCCAAGTTACGCCGAATCAAAGTCTTAGCCGAAACCATTCAAGTGTCCTTTGGAATCGATAGCTTGTATAACATCCAGGAAATCGAAGAAGTGTTTGCAGACACGGCACACAAAGCCCGGGTGCTTATCGAAATTGAAGTAGGAGAACAACGTTCGGGAGTAACGACTCAGGAAACCTTCCTTGACCTGCTGGAGCAGTTACGACACGTCGATCATATCGAGTTGATTGGTGTTTTCTCCCATGATGGCCATACGTATAAAGCCGCAAGTGTGGAAGAGTGTCTAGAGCTTTATCGGGAAAGTGTGGCGGAAACCCTAAAGTATGCTTCTTTGGCAAGAAAAAAAGGCATGAAGTTAGATGTGGTCAGCATTGGCTCCACCCCGCCATTTATGCTGGGGGGCGGATATTCCAGAGGAGGTGACGGAAATCCCACCGGGAACATATATTCTTATGGATGTTTCCCAAGGGAATGTTCTTGGCCATTACCGTCGCTGTGCAGCATCGGTGCTCTCCACGGTCATTAGCAAACCCACGGCTGAACGTGTCATTACCGATGTGGGAGCGAAAGGACTCACGGCTCAAAGCCGAAGCGGTGGCCTTACGGCCACGAAGGGCTTTGGCACATTAAAAGGATATCAAAATGTACACGTGTACGGCGTATTTGATGAACACGCGATCATTAATGACGCTTCGTTTCGTCAGCGCATTAGCATCGGCGACAAAGTGGAAATTATCCCCAATCACATTTGCCCGGTCAGCAATTTATATGAAAAAGCTTACCTTTTTTCGGATAATGGCATAGTGGAAGAACTGATGATAGAGGCTAGAGGAAAATTGCAATAACTGGAAACCAAAAGGCTAAAATCCCTAGATGATTTGAGTCATCCCCTGATCGACCAAAATTCTTGATTTCTAGACAATGCAACGAACACCCCATTTTTGCATCTAAAAATGGGGTGTTTTCCATGGCTGAGCAAATTCCTGTATCCAACCTCTTTATTTATCTTTCAAAACGTTTACTTCAAAGAAATATATTCTCGTACTGCTCCATTAGTACGAATCACTTTTTGATACCAATAGAAGCTTTGTTTTCGAATACGCCGAAGATCTTTAAGATCGAACTCCTCCCGGTTCACGTAAATAAACCCGTAACGCTTGCTGCATCCTTGATGAGTACTGATGAGATCAATGGCTGCCCACGGGCAATAACCGATAACGTCCACGCCGTCAGAAATAGCTTCCTGCATATGGGTAATATGTTTATCTAAAAATTCAATACGGTATGGATCACGAACCGTCTCGTCGTTCTCTAATTTATCAAAAGCACCGAGGCCATTTTCTGTGACAATAATAGGCAGGTGATAGCGATTGTATACTTCACGAAGCACGGTACGAAATCCAACCGGATCAATCTCCCATCCAAAATCTGTTTTGGGAAGATTTGGGTTGACTGCGCCTCGATAAGCTCCCGGCTCTCCCACTGTTTCATGCTGATCACCGGTGTGAGAATAATCGCTCTCATCCCCCCTACTTTCCGCCACAGTTTGCGATGTGTAATAATTAACCGCAATAAAATCTGGTAAGGCCCTTTGGAGAAGGTCTTCGTCACCCGAAAGCATTTCAGGTGTGTACCCTTTATTTTCCAGATAGGCCCACGCTGTTGGATGGTAATGACCGTGTACCGCAACATCCAGATAAAGCCAGTTGCGGATGGAGGCGTACGTATCAGCTGCCAGCACGTCTTCTGGTTTTGACGTGGCCGGATATATAGGCGCTATGTTTGGAGCAGGGCCAATCTTGGCTTCTGGCAGCTGTTCATGACATATGACCATAGCTTCAGCCTGAGCGATAAGCATGTGGTGATTTTGTTGATACAAATCTTTTTGAGGGTTTTTTTCGCTTTGAGAAGACGTGCCGATCGATTCTCCATGAAGAATAATCATATTTTGTTCATTAATCGTTAACCAGTAAAAAACACGATCACCAAAAAAATGAAAAAGTGTCTCTGCATAAGTAGAAAATGCTTTAACAGTATCACGGTTCGACCACCCCCCGCGCTCTTCCAGTGCCTGAGGAAGGTCAAAGTGGTACATCGTCAGAATCGGCTCCATGCCGTAAGAAATGATCTCATTAATTAAACGGTTATAAAATGCAATTCCTTGTTCATTTAAATCTCCATCGCCTTCAGGAAAAATTCTTGTCCATGCCACGGAAAACCTGTATGCTTTTAACCCCATTTCTGCCATGAGAGCTATATCTTCTTTATAGCGGTGATAATGATCGCTTGCTACCGTGAAGTCAGCTACACCTTCAACGTGATTAGCTACATCAATAACAGAAAGACCTTTGCCTTCTTCCTGCCAAGCTCCTTCGGTTTGATAAGCAGAAGTTGAAGCTCCCCAAAGAAAATTGCTCGGAAATGGTTTTAATTTGTTATGCATCATAATGATCTCTCCTAACGTAAAAATTGCATATGATTTTAAGAAACAATGGTAAAAAAAGGATCGCCGGTTGATACATTCATTTTATTCGTTTCGTATAGTTCTTGTTCCGTTCTCGCGTTCGTGACGATAATAGGGGTAGTCATATCGAATTTTTTTTCTTTAATAGCGTTATGATCAAAACGAATGAGCAGTTCGCCTGCCGAAACACTATCTCCCTTTTCAAAAAAGATTTCAAAGTGCTCTCCTTCCAATTTGACGGTATTGATACCAACATGTATGAGCAATTCTGTGCCCTCGCTACTGGTTAGCCCCACCGCATGCTTTGTAGGGAATACGGCTGTTACTACAGCATCAAAAGGCGCTTTAATTTCATGGTTGGAAGGTATTATAGCCAGGCCAGGGCCCATGGCCCCTGAAGAAAAAACAGGGTCATCTACGTCATTCAATTCTTTAATTCTTCCTGAAATTGGAGTAAAAATAACCTCTTGTTTTATAGAGGACTGGGTGGTGGCGGCTGCTTCTACAGATCCGTTGTCCTCTGTTTCCAGTTCGTCTTCAAATCGCTGCTGATTGCTTTCAAAACCAAACAGCGTAACAAGAACCATACCCGTAATAAAGGAGACACTAATGCTAATAATGTGAGTGAGCATAGGTGAATAAGCCGGTATCGAAAAAATGTTATGAAATACGTAAGCAGTCATCTGCGTTCCCCTGGTCCCGTTGATGACGCCGCCGGCTGCGCCGGCAATAATGAGCATTGGGATCACTCGTTTATACCGCAAAATGATCCCGTAAAGAATAGGCTCGGTAACACCGGAAAGCAGGCCGGTAAGAGAAGTAGAACCAGCAAGTGCCCGTAAATTTTTCCGATGCCGGGCCCGAAGAAAAACACCGGCTGCAATTCCCAATTGGGCGAAGACCGAACAAGCAAATAATGCCTCAATAGGATCTCCGCCTCTAGTTGAAAGATTATCAAGCGTAATAGGTGTAATCCCCCAGTGAAGACCAAAAACTACGAGGAAGGCCTGAAGACCTCCAAGCAGAATGCCTGCGATAAATCCGCTTGTTTCAATTAACCACCAAGCACCGGATGAAATAGATCCACCTACATATGTTCCAAAAGGCCCGAACAGAATCACGGTAAGGGGAAGCATAATCATTAAAGCCAACATAGGCACCATGAACAATTGCAGGTCTTTCATAATAAAACGTTTTAAATAGCGTTCTAGCAATGCATAAATACCGATAGCAATAAAGATAGGAAACACCGATGTAGAATAGTCAGCTAATACAACAGGAATTCCAAGGAATCCTGTGGTTTCCCCGCTCTCCATCAACGTTGTATAGGTGGGCTCAAATAAAGCAGCTCCAATAACGCCTCCCACGTAAGGATTGGCTTTTAATTGCATTGAAATTGTTATACCCAGGAAAATAGGGAGAAAGTAAAAAACTGCATTACTTGCTGCCGATAAAAGCGCATATGTACCACTTTCTTCGGATAGTGCCCCAGTAAAAGTCAGAATCGTAAGGAGAGCCTTAATCATTCCCGATCCAGCCAAAGCTGGTATCAAAGGAGAGAAACTGCCAGATATAAATTCAAACAAACGTGACATTGCAGTTGGTTGTGCGTCAGACGAACTTTTAGATGATTCTTCTTGAAAATTCCCCATAGCAATGATTTCGTCATATACATCAGCTACTGAGCTGCCAATCACTACTTGGAACTGGCCTCCGCTTTCTACGACGCTTAAAATATCCTGATGCTGACGAAGGTATTCTTTATCTACTTCCGCGAAATCTTTGAGTTTGAATCGGAGCCTGGTCGCACAGTGCACGAGACTGTTAACGTTTTTTTGTCCACCGACCCCCTGCAGTATTTCTTCAGCTAATTGTTTTTCTTTCATCAAACCTTCCACCTTTCCTTTTAAAATAAAAAATCCAAACGGTTTCTGAAGCGAACACACAAGTGCTCGGAGATCAGCCGTTTGGATTTAGCCTGCCTTACCAGTAACATTTCCAAATGAAAACTTGTATTATAGACTTTTGGGTGCATCAACATGTTCTGTGATGCGGTTAATGTGAATGGTCAGGTATAATTGATCATCAATGGAGAGAGAGTAACCATAAGTAGACTCAATGAACTGACTAATCTTTTTCACGCATCGATAAGCATGGCAGTGTTTTTCTTTAACAATATCAAATAAAAATTGATCATGACTGCTACCGATCACTCCACTGAATAGTCGTTGCGCAAAAAATTTCAAGTGTGTAATAAAACGATGGTGAGCAAGGGAATCGGGGGCAAAGTCAATTTGAAAGTGATATTTCACCACATCGAGTATTTGCTGAGTTAAACGGGTAATATTTATCACATTTGTCATGTCTTCATTCAGCTCTGCATTCACAATATGATGAGCAACAAAACCAGCTTCATCGTTAGGAAGTGACTGTCCCGTATGTCTTTTGATAATTTCTAAAGCTTGCTTTCCTAAGCTGTATTCTTCGGGATACAACCTGCTGATTTCCCAAAGTAAAGCGTTTGGTATGTCCATGCCTTTTTCATGACGTTCAAGGGCATAATAAATATGATCAGTCAGGGAGACGTAAATTACATCATTTAAGTTTTTACCTAACGTTAATTTAGCGTGTTTGATGATTTCATCGGAAATATCAAGCATATTTTCTGGAAGTTCGTTCAACAATACTGTTAAGCGGTTAGATGTTTCAATATTATCAATGGTAAAAACTTTTTCTATCCGATTTTCTTCGACAAATTCCCCCGGTTTTTTCATATACCCAAGTCCGCTTCCCATAATGACAATTTCTTGTTGCTGTTCGTTAAGCGCGCTAATGGCATTATTATTAAAAACTTGTTTAATTTTCATGCGAGCCGCCTCCTTCCAGCTTATGACTTCATTATTTTGGAATGCTAAATGAAGAGCAAAATCGAAAAGAACGTATTAAAGGCATAAAAAAACTCAAAAGGGTAGCGAGCTAAATTTCACTCGATGCCCATTTGAGTTTAGCCTGCTTCACCAGTAACATTCTCAAAACAACTGATTATTTAAACTGTACCTACTACCTTATCACTAAAAATAAAAGATTACAAACTCAATCAGTGTTCAGTATTTATAGTTCTTATTGTTCTGGGACAACTATAAATGCTAACGTGTGCATAGTTACTTATAGAACTTGTTCATCAAAATCGAATGTTGGTTGGTGATAAGAAGATGGAAGTAGTGAATATACGTGGCAAAGCCTCCATGGTCCTAGAAAGCTTTCAGCATAAACATGGGATCTTCGTTCTCTCCTCCTCCCCACGATCCTAGTGTCTTCGATATGAGTACCAGGATGCTACATTGGCAGGGTTCGATTTACCGTCGTAATTAACGGGGAACTAAGGAAGAAAGGAAATAGTTTCGCTTTTTTGTACAATGAAGAGAACTTAAGGTAGGAAAAAAACATTAGCTCTAGTACGTTAACACAAAGTAGATTATAGGAAGTAGATCCGTTTTTATTAGCGTAGATGATTCTCTATACCCCTATGATGGCATTTGTGCTATCATAGGGGTATAGAGAATCTCCTGGGAATGGATGGACCAACGATGGCATATGACGTACAAGCATTAGGAAATGTCCAAGTGTTCGAAGATTGGCTTTTCAATGCCGCGACACAGGAATGGCAGCAACGAGGTCGCCAGGGGATTTGGGGTAAAATCGCAGATCAGTACATCCGGCAGCGAGCGATCCTCGAATATAATCCGTACCCGCCGGAAGAGAATCAAACAGGGAGAGATACTGTACCATCGTCGATCAAACAGGTATATCGACATACCGAATTAGAAGAACTGTACCGTTGGGGGATCGATGGCGCCAAAACCGGCAATCACCGTTTGTTATTTGTGATTCATGAAAGGCAGAAAGTGTTGCTATTGCATCATTTTGATAAGACGTATAACGGCGCGATTCGACGACCGGACATTATTCCAGCCGAAGAATGTTACGAAATTTATGGGACAAATGATTCCAAATAACAAGGGGTAAAACAAAGGAGGCAGTTGGGATGAGCAAGGCATTCGATCATTACCAGGAAACCATGGGAAAAGCGCATATTGATCGACTAAAACAGGAAGCAGCTCTCGCGGCGATTATCAAAACCGAACGCCAACGCCAGGGTCTTTCCCAACAGGAGTTGGCAGATGCGATTGGAAAACCAAAATCCACGATTGGACGTATTGAAGCAGGGATCACGGTGCCCCGAGTAGATACACTTCTGGCTATTGCGCAGGTTTTACACACGACGTTTTCGATTGGAAACGAGCTACCTGATACCAATGATAAAGTATCGTTATAAAAAGTTTGTTGTTATTGATAGCAAAAAGAGATGTTTCTTCTATTAGTGTAAGAAACATCTCTTCTTTGTTCTATCTTTGAAACCGTGAAAAGTTCGTAATAAATTTGAGTATCAAAACCAGCTCTTACACGGGCTATGCTTTATTCTGAGCGGTGTCATAGGTCTCCATCCGTTGAGGTTCCTGATGATCATTATTAAGCGTAAGGAACGAGAAGAGGACGAAAACAGTGACCACCGACCCAAGAATGTAGAAGGTCGTTTCATAGCTCGTTAAATCATAGACGTAGCCCACGAGCCCGGAAAATAGAATGACGCCTAATTCGCTGGAGACCTTAAAGCCGACCAGATAGACGGTAGCGGAAAGTCGTACGTCGAAATTGGCGGTAATATACTTAAACACAGCAATCAGCAACAACGGAAGCTCGACGGCATGAAGCATCTTCATGAACGAAATCCCAACGCCACTGGTAACGGTAGCCGAGCCAAGAATACGAAAGGCCATAATACTTCCGGCTAGAACGAGAGATCGTTTGATCCCTATTTTGTTAACAATAAAGGGAGCTAAAAAGAGGAACATAGCTTCGACAAAGACCTGGGCCGAATTCAAAAATCCGTAAATGGTGTTTCCCTGCTCCTGACTGGCAAACAGCTCCACAAAGTACACCGGAAACAACTGCTGATCGTACACGGTATAAATACAAACGGTTCCAAACAAATAAATTAACAAGAACCAAAAAACTTTATTGGTAAATAAGAATCGGAGATCTTTCTTCGAAATATTCGTGGTTTGTTTTTGTTCCTTGGTCGAAATGTCGACTTTAAAGAAAAGATTCAATGCGAAAAATAACACGCCAGCCGCCGAAGCCAACCAAAAATTGATATGAGGATTGATGCTCATCAGGGCGCCGGCTCCAAGTGCAGCAACCGCATAGCCTAATGACCCCCACATACGGGATTTTCCGAACTCAAAATCGTATTTCCGGCTCAACTTTTCGGTGTACGATTCTAAAAATCCGGCCCCTGCCACAAATCCAGCGCCTAGATAGATAGCCCCTAAAGCAGCTCCAAGATAAAACGATGATAATAGTAACGGTTCATAGACATAGATGACAAAGGGGGCAATGCCGACCAACAATATACTCTGGAACCACACCAGGTTTTTCTTGGTTCCCAGTTTATCTTGAAGCAGCCCATAACCGATCATAAACAAGAGGGCAAAAAACGAATTAAATGAATAGATATTGCCCACCTGAGCACCGGATAGGCCCAATGAATTGTTGAGCCATATCGCATAAAAGGACCACCAGATCGACCAGGTCACGAAAAATAGAAACAAATACCCCGATGAAAACCAATACTTGCTGTTTTGGAACGTATTCATGCGTTGCACACTCCTTTAGATGAGATGGAAGAAAGGATAGATCTTTTTCCCTTGAAGGTAATTGCTGTTAGTTTACCGGCGTGTGTTGATCATTCCATATGGACACACGGTCAGTAATATTTACGTTGTCTAACACAAGTGGTTGGTCTTTGGAGAAGACTTCCAGACGAGAGAGTGAGCCCTTAGGAAAGAGCAAGGTCGTCGAAACACTCAGGCCGTCATTGATAAACAATTCGATGGATGCATGATCGAGCAGGCAATGAACCTTTTCGACCTTCCATTGGTGCAGAGAACCGGTGTGTTCACCTGGGAAGTGAGGGGAAAACTCAGTCATGCCCTCCGTCCGGTGCACCGTGTAGGTATGCTTGGATTCATCAAATTCCACGGTAAATCGCTCCTCCAAGTCACTAATGAAATGCATCCCCCAACCAGTACTGGTATTCTTTGCTCCTACCGTCAATTGAATGTCCGAGAGCGGGCTTATATCGAAAGCGGCAATATCGTTGGTTGGCACCAGCCTCTGGCTCCCGGCCATGGGGTTCTGTTCGTCCCCTAAATCATTAGGTAAAATAGGCGTTTGTTTTAATACATATGCTTCGTTCACCTGTTGAAGAGAGAGCCGACGGACCATGCTCATCGAACTGCGCCAAGGAGAAACGGGAACCTTCCCTGCGTATTGCCAGTTGTTCATCCATCCGATCCAGTACCTGGATGCGGTATTTTCCCATGAAACAGCAGCGTAAAAATCGGTGCCTTCGTCTGCCCATTTAATGGCATCCATGGGCGCTTCATTAGCGTGAAATTGAACCCCATCAAAATCGCCGGTGAAATATTGGACGGCAGAGCCGCCGTTAGGCCCCCCATCGTTAATACTCACGATCAGGACCCACTGTTGCGTGGCAGTCGATTCCACAGTTAAAGGAAAAAGGTCCGGGCATTCCCATACGCCCACATGAGAACCATACTCTTGCCCAAAGGAAGATTGGTACGTCCAGTTAATGAGATTGGGGGAATGATAGAATTGAATGTGGTCGCCGCATGCCAAGGCCATGATCCACTTTTGGGTCTCTTCATGCCAAAACACTTTGGGATCCCGAAAGTCCTTGATGGTTTGATTCTCAATCACAGGGTTATGTTTGTATTTTGTCCATGTACGTCCGCGATCCTCGCTATAGGCGATGCTTTGCTGTTGAGTGGCCCCGTCCTGCGTATAGATGGCTACCATCCCTCCAGAGTCCTGTTGAAACAACCCACTGCTATTTTCCTTATCGACGACAGCTCCTCCAGAAAAAATGGTACCGAGTTCGTCCGGCTCCAACGCGACAGGCAGTTCTTTCCAATGAGTAAGATCCTGACTGACCGCATGGCCCCAATGCATATGGGCGTGATCGTTTCCGTACGGGTTGTATTGATAAAACAAATGATATTCTCCCTCGAAATAAACTAAACCGTTAGGATCATTCATCCAGTTTTCTCTTGGGGAATAGTGCAGTTGTTGGCGGAACGGTTCTTGATAGTACATACCATAAACACCCTTTGATATGTATGGGTTTCCGGCACCCTTGGGATAATAGTTCCTGGGTGGCAGCCTCTCCTCCTTGATAATTATCCGAACTGACGACATGCATATGGCTGGATATATAATGGTCAATGGCTACAGACGGAGCAGCGTGATTTTTAGGAACGAGCCCCCGGTTATAAGTGACGACAATAACGCCATCGACTTGGTTTCGCTGGAGCATATCCCAATATTCCTGCTCTTTATCAGCCTCGTGCAGACTATTACAGAGCAGCACTTTGTACCCCTTAGTGTTGCAGGCACGTTCAATTTCAGCCACGAGTTCGCCATAAAACGGGTTGCTGGTCGAGGGAACAATAACCCCTATCAAATTCGTTTTTTGGTTGTATAGAGAGCGTGCAAGATCGTTCGGAATATAATTAATCATTTCCATGGCATGATATACTTTATCTTTGGTCGATTGGCTAATGTAGCCCCGGTTGTTGAGCACACGAGAGACCGTCGTCGGGGAAACACCGGCTGCTTTGGCCACATCTTGGATTTTAGGTTTCATTATTTTTCTCCTCATTCATCATATAATTTCACGGACTGTAATTATAAATTAAATCATTTTATATTTTCATATCGTTTGACCAAATTCTCTTGGTATTTACATAATTGCGCTGATTGTCAGTTCATAACCCCTTCTTGTGAAAAAAATATCCTTTGCTGTTTTATTTATAAATATTATGGCGATGACCAATCTCTAAAATTAAAATAATAATCTTTTCATCATTGATGTGGGCTATAATTCGGTGATAGCCTACGCGATATCGCCATTCTCCAGCTTTGTTTGCCGTTACCTCTTTTCCATGCGCTTTAGGGTTAGTTGTACCCACTATGTTTTTATTAATCCAAGCCATAAGCACGCCCGCCTGGTACTTATCCGTTTTTTAATGATTTTTGTGCTTTCTTTTCAAATCATATTTCGTATTACGTCACTTGTTTAATTCTAATTCTTTCATCATCTCATCGAAAGAAATATCGCTTAGATCCTCGCGATGTTCTTGGAGGGCTTGATGAAAAAGTTTTAAGTCAATATCATTTTCAATATGCTCTAACACGAACGAACGAAATAATTCGAATAGACTAACGTTATTGGCTCTAGCATATTCTTTAATTAATTTCTCTTCATCCTCATTCTGTCAAGGCCGGTCGATCTTTGGTTCTCCCGATCTTTTGGTGAAGGAAAACGTGAGTGTATGGAAGATAAAAAATTATTTTTTCGCTATATCTTCGGCCAGGTATAAAGAACTTTTTGTCGCAATAGATCGACGTTGGCCCGACCAACCATTTGGCGTTTCATCACCTTAATACGGTTCACGTGTCCTTCCACCAGCCCGTTACTCCAGGGGAAACGATACGCATTGGCCACGGCTTGCCAGTCCGAAACCAAGTAGGTGCTGACGTTTTGCATTTCGGGGATGGAGCTTTGAGCAGCCTGGTGAACCCAAGCTTTAAAGGACGGCCAGTCGGTTCGATGCTGCATTCGTTGCTGAAACGTCTCCACCAGAACTTTCACTTCCCGAAGGGAAGGATGTTGGTCCTCTAAAACCTTGATGGCAGCTGCTTCCTGCGACGAAAGCGTTGATGGGGACCAAAGATACGTAGGCAGACGATTGCGCGACAGAGGAAACACATGGGGAGAGGCGTAGCCGGCCGGACTAGCACGTACACGAGCGAGAAAATCCTTCAAGGTCGAGAAGGATTTTTGATAGCCTCGGGCTTGAATGACCGTGAAAATATGGGGAGCAGAAACTCCCTTCTTGCCTAAGGGAAGGATGACCGATCGATACGGTTCCACGCTATGGGACCGGTGACGTTCGTGGCTCATCGGGGTTCGGAGCGAACAGTATTTCCGGACCGTCTTTCGATCCAGAGACAAATTCCGACTGATGCGGGAGATCGAAATGCCCTGGCGGTGCTGAGCCTGCACCTGTTGGATCACCTGCCATTTTTGTTCTTCTTTTTCGGTCAATGGGCGCGAGGTTGGGTCGCTGGCTGTGGATATGGAAAAAGCGATCGAGACCGAAATGGTCCCCTTTCCGGGAAAGACTCGTTTCAGCCAGTGATCGACCGATCGGCTCACATGATGAAAAAGGTGCCACCGGTCCGTGATTTGAAGGGCATCGGGACGAGCTTCCGCAATGGCTTTGGCGTATTCCCGGGAGCCGTCCCTGGTAACCATGCGAATCGAAGGGTAAGGAGCCAGCCATGCTTTTACGGTTTCCGTCGTTCGTCCGGCAAAAAGACCGATCGGTCTTTTGGTTTCCAAATCACAAATAAGGGTGCCATACTGATGCCCTTTCTTCATCGCCCAATCATCCAGGCCAATCACAGTGGGAGCCTGAAAGGCACGAAGGGGCTCACTTCGCACCAAAGCTAAAAAGGTATCCGCACTTACTCGAACGCCATAAAAAGGAGCCAACCGGCTGGCTGCTTCAGTAGCCAGAGAAAAAGCCAGTTTGGTGAGGAAGGATCGAAGCCGGTCGGTTTTTCGGGCGTAAGGGCGACACCAGGCCAAATGCCGTTCCGTAAAAATACGCTGGCTGCAGGCCTGCTGACGGCAAAAGAATTTTCGGCACCGAAGGTGAAGAAGCACCGCACGCTCGCCCGTGGGCGTATCAGTTAATGTTCGCCAATAATAGCTGTGAATACGCTGTGATACATGGCGACAAGACGGGCAGACACCGTCAAGGCTCGGCCTTTGAAGGTAGACATTCATTTGGCTCGACGACAGACCAACATGTAAACAGTCCCAACCGGGATACAAGCAGGACACGTTCATCCAACCGCCTCCTCTTCCTCGTGATACTATTTCTATTCCCCAAAAATGTCTTCACCAAAAGATCGGGAGAACCAGTTTATCATCGGCTTTAACAAATATACTTCTCCTATAAAAATTTCTTTCCTACTGGTACCTAGACCTCTTCCAACCCCAACGCTAACTAGAAAACATAATTTAACGACGTGGTTAACTTAGAGAATGTAATTTTGTTAACTGTTTTAATTATTTGGTTTACAATATGGTTTTATCTCTATATACTAATGGGCAAATGATTTTATTGTGAAAGAAACATCTTTGTTAACGTACTACAAAAGGAGGGAGCTCATGATTCAGTCACGACTACACGGCTTTGTTTTAGCCGCCTTGTTTGCGGCTTTAATGATGGTTGGAGCAAATATCACGTCCATCGCTCCGATTTTTGTGATTGGCGGGGTGCCGATTACCCTTCAAACAGCGGTATGTATTCTAGCCGGCCTGCTGCTTGGCAAAAAATATGCGCCGTTGGCCATGGTTTTGTACCTGCTGATCGGCCTCGCCGGGATGCCGGTATTTGCCCGTTGGTCAGGAGGGCTGGATGCTGTCATTTCACCGACGTTTGGCTTTTTACTTTCCTATATCCTCGTTGCTTACGTTGTAGGTCTCCTCTCTGCAAAAAAGCATTCATTCGCAGCCTTTAGCACAGCAGCACTTATAGGTACTGCGCTCAACTACCTGATCGGGACGAACTGGATGTATATGGCCTACGAATGGTGGTTTGCCGCTCCGGGCGGATTTTCGTACACCACGGCCTGGCTGTGGATGCTTGCACCGATGCCGAAGGATATTCTATTAGCTGTGGGAGCAGCCTGGCTGGCACGCCGCCTTCTGCGTATTTTACGAAAAACAGAACGAGGAACAAACTCATCAAAAGGAGCTGCATAACCTATGGGCACATTCTGGATTGAACGGGCCAGAGAAATACAACAAGGAAAACATTTAACAAAAGAGGAAGCAGCTGCCTTTCTAAAGGAACCTGGGGAACGGCTGCTTGAGCAGCTGGAAGCGGCCTATATGCTCCGATCGCATTACTATCAGAACCAGGTAAAATTAAATATGATCATCAATACAAAGTCCGGCCTATGCTCGGAAAACTGTGGTTACTGTGCCCAGTCCATCGATTCCAAAGCGGTGATTTCCAAATACCGTATGATGCCTTCCAAAGAAATCGTCCAGGGAGCCCGGGAGGCCGAAAAGCGCGGAGCCGGGACCTACTGTATTGTGGCAAGCGGCCGCGGTCCCTCAGAAAAAGAGCTTCGGATCGTGGAAGAAGCAGTCGAAGAAATTAAAGCTACGAGTCAGTTAAAAGTATGCGCCTGCCTGGGAATTTTAAAGGAGGGTCAGGGCCAGCGGCTGAAAGCAGCTGGTGTAGACCGTTACAACCATAACGTCAACTCCTCGGAACGTTTTCACGAAAACATTGTTACCACTCATACATACGAAGACCGGACGGGAACGGTGAATGAGGCTATCCGGGCAGGCATCTCCCCCTGTTCGGGTTTAATCGCCGGCATGGGGGAAAGCCACGAAGATATTATCGATGTATTGTATGCCTTAAAAGAGATCGGTGCTGATTCCATTCCCGTGAATTTTCTTCATGCGATTGAGGGTACAGCTTTTGAACACCAGCCGGGCCTGCGGCCAGAGGAATGCCTCCGTATTTTAGCACTTGCCCGAATGATTCTTCCCTCGAAAGAAATCCGGGCAGCCGGCGGACGCGAAGAAAATTTAAAGAGCATGCAGCCGCTTGCTTTATATGCGGTGAATTCGATTTTTCTGGGTGATTATTTAACAACGCCGGGGCAGGCATGGAAAAAAGATCTTCAAATGATTGAGGACGCCGGATTTGAAATTGAAGAAAACGCGTTTACCCAAAGTGCTGAAATGTACTCTTCATAAGCACACAGATGGTTTCCAGCTCCGTGGCCGCAAAAGAGCTTCTCCCTGTTCTTGCTGCCAGCTGAAAGTAAATAGCCAAAGCTTGCCTTGTTAAAAAATGCGAATACCAGGATCGAAGCCATTGTACCTTTTTAAACGGAAGAACACTTTAACTATTTAAAGTTTAGCAAAAACTCTTAATGGGGAAAATATTTGTATTATATTTTTATAAGGAGTCTTTCTAATGATTAGTAATTTGGACGAAATTAAAGTGCCAGATAGTAAAATTATTCAAGACGCACAAGGAATCGTGAAAGAATATGGTAATGAGTTAATTTGGAACCATTCAAATAGAGTTTATTTATTTGGAGAAATAAAAGGTATGCAAGATAATTTGAATTACGATAAGGAATTGCTTTATATTACGGCTTTGTTTCATGATTTAGGTTTAACAGAACAGTACAGTAGTAGTGACTTAAGGTTTGAAGTAGATGGCGCTAATACTGTAAGACAATTTTTAGAAACATATAATTATCATGAGCATGATTTACAACTAGCTTGGGATGCTATTGCTTTACACACAACATTAGGAGTAGCCGAACATAAAGAAGATAACGTGGCATTGTTGTACCATGGCGTAGGTATGGATGTCATGGGAGATAATTGGGAACAATATGCTAATGATATAAGAAAAGCAATAGTCAATAAATTTCCTAGAGGAGATTTTAAGCATGATGTTATAAAAGCTTTTTACGATGGGTTTAAGCATAAGCCTGAAACAACTTTTGGAAATATAAAATCGGACGTTATCAAATATTTCGAACCAGAATATCCTCAGAATAATTTCTGTTCATGTATATTACGTTCAAAATGGGATAGCTAGACCTTCCCATCTATTATTTTCAGCCCTTAGTTTTAACATTAAACTGAGGGTTTTGATTTTATGCTTAGTTGTTTTAAGAGTTGTGTTCTATAAACATTTAACAAAGTAGAAATGTGGCACGATGATGCTTCAGGAAAGTATTCTAACTTTGATTCTGATGCTCCAGATTACAATTTGCGTGGGCACTTTTATATGGATGAAAACGGCGAATTTGAAGTGAAAACTATAACGCCGATTCCATATTTCATTCCGGTGGATGGCCCTACAGGAGAATTTCTGGCCTATGCAGAACAACATTCTATGCGGCCTCCCCATCTTCATATCATGTTCATTGCCGATGGCCATAAAACATTGATTACACAGGTTTTCTTTGACGGTGACGAATACCTTGAAACAGACGTCGCTGAAGGAGTTCGTGATGATCTTTTGACGAAACTCGAACGTAAAGGTGATTATAACGAAGCTTCATTAGATTTTGAATGAGAAAGGAATAGAATAATGTTTAAAGATTAGTAGAGACTTTGCGGTAATATAAATAAATGATTATAAAGGGTAGAGTGACGTCTCTAGGGCTTCTTCCCTTTATGTATAATATTCTTGTTGTTTAAAATAATTAACAATTAATATATTTTCCATTCACATATACTGAAACGTTTATGTAAATGGAAAATATTATTTTGGTCTATTTGCAGAAATCTGAGATTTGTAATTGGAAGACTACAACCCAGGTTTTTATTTCTAAATGCAACACAGCTCGATTCTCGGCGAAAAAACTGTACTAAAAAAGCTTGAAATAGTTAAATTTCAAGCAAAAAATACATTAGTATGACCATTCTTTTAAAAAAGATCTATTATTCTAAAGGTTGAATATATTCCCCTATTTCTTCTATTATATAGTGAATACAATCATTCTCTTTGAATTTATCATCATAGGCTAAATAAACGGTAAAATCTTCTGCTTGCTTGGAGGTAAGTGTAAGCTTGTAGCCATTAAGGGTTAAAAAGGAATCGAAAACTGTTAAAGCTGTTCGTTTATTCCCATTTCGAAAAATATGACCGCTCCTAGCAATGGAATGATAATAGCAGCAAGCTTTCTCTGGAATAGAAGGATACATTTCTTTACCGTATAGTTCAGTTTTTGGTCGGTGCAACATTGTTTGGAACCTCTCGTATTGTTTAACCCCTGCTTGATCGCTGTCGTTATACATTTCCATAATAGTGTAATGAATGAAGAGGATTTCTTCTTCAGAAAAGTAAAATACCTCCATAAATCATTGCCTCCAAGCTATCACCTGTTTTTTAAGTTACGAAGAGCGTCGTCATATTTATCTACGGCACGATTCATGGCTTGTAAAACGTCTGTCCGTACGCCTTCCGGTAAGGAATGATTCGCTTTTTTCATAATAATTTCCCCAGTTTCTTCATTATAATAGACATTAAGTTCATCACCCTTGGCCAATTCTAGCTGATCAGCAATTGCTTTAGGTATTCCAGCTGAAAGACTATTTCCTGATTGGTTTAATCGACGAGTGTATTTTTTCTCTGCTTGCGCCATCTTAGACGCCTCCTTTCATATTTGAAAAGGTTGTTTGTTAATCATTCTTTCAAAGTACATATTATAAGTATAGTATATATAATAATTACAATTAATACAATTCCTAAAATCAAGCAAACTAGCTCTTTAATTTCACATACCATAATTATTTTATAATTCAATAACATTATTAAAGGAATACCTATATTTCAATTTTAAAGCTAATAAAGCCAATTCCAGGAACAGATTCATACCCTAAGGAAATGTTGTATTTCCTTAGGTTAAGTTAGAATACACCTTTTACCGACGATGCCTCCAAATGCTGGAATCCCTTAAAATAAGAATTAAATAGATTAAATTATTACAGTCTGTGAAATTTTTGAATATCAGTACGAAGCCGAAAAGAAACATCCATTGGCCAATGGTCCTGACAATCCATAATCATCACCAGCCGTTGTCGCTCGAACAAAAGCAATCTCTATATCGAGTTTTCATGCACAACTTTATCCTTGTGGATCGGGCCACCATTTCACACGAGCAGGTTCTGTACGTTTACCTACCTACAAACACCAAGCTCCGAAAACATTGCAGTGACCTAATCAAGTCCAAATTCACCTAGAAAACTGGAGCCATTTTTTCGTTACATGTAGTACTACAGCAAGAGCCGGATAATTATCCGGCGACACGATTAAGGCTATAAAGTCTCCATGCTCGCTGAGGAGGCCTTTCTCTTGAACATGCACAGGAAAGCAGGTCACGGTCGATTTATCTATTTACTGATATGTAGGATATTTTGAAAACTTCTTGGAGTGAACGCAGCTACAAAACCACCTCGCTCTTTAATTTCTTGTAAAGAAATAATTTTTCAAGCTTAAATGATAGCTAAAATAATATTTACTTAAGATTTAAAACTAGAGCCGATAATCAACATAACTAACGTATCATAACCTATAATAATTACTTTTGACATGTTCCATAATAATAATGAGGTTATGGTATTTTTTTCTTAAAAACGTTCCACATTGGTCGAACGTTTTTAAGAAAAAGTAAAAACTATAAGAATCACATTTTGAGATCAAATAGAATATTCTTAACTCTTTATATAATGTTAACTAGATCTTTTTCAGGACATTATTAATTTCTGCTGCTTTAAGTGTACTTTTTGATTCACCCATAAATAAAAAACCAACCTTCGTAAAGATTGGTTTTTCCCTTTCAAGTTCTTAACAGCAAGGAACACAGCATTCCGGCTCCCGGGCTATTCGTGAAAGGCGACGAAAGCGTGCAAGCGAAAGGGACTTATGTTCTTGGATAGACGGCTGCTGCCAGGCTGAGCGGCTGGCCCGGTGGATCGCTTCATGCTGTTGCTGCAGTTGTTTTCTTCGTTCGTACATGTTCATATTAAGCTCCTCCGTTTATGTTGTTCGAAGCTTCGACGTCAGCTTTTGTATAGAAAAATTCCCATTCATTGCCGTCCGGATCGGTCACCCAGAATTTATCCTGCAGGGCATAGCAGCACGTGGTATCCGTTTCTTCGCGGGCGAAAAACCCTTCCTGCTGCAGCCGTTGCTTATGGTAATCCAGGGTCTCCGCATCTTCCATCTGCACACCGAAATGTTCCACTTGATTGCCGCGAACATCCGGTTGTACATTTAAGGTGAAATTTACTGGCACAGCTGTGGGAAGGAATTTCGCATAGTCATTCTTCTGTTTGACCGGGGGTTCATGAAACAATTTGGTGTAGAAATCCACTGCTTCTGACAGGTGACTAGTGTTCAATCCAATATGAATATTCATGGTTTATCCTCCCTTGTTTACGAATGTATCAATGTTTCTACTTTCCACGGAATAGACAGCACAATTCTTCGGACAGTAGATGGTTTAAGGCCTGATCATGCAGCATGTAATAATTCCAGGTGCCGCGCTTTTCCCGCAATAAGAGCGAAGCATCAAGTAAAATCTTTAAATGATACGACAGCTTGGATTGCGGCAGATCCATGCGTTCCGCGAGATCACAGACACAGATCGTTCCGGCTTCCGTCACATGATGCAGGATCTCCAGCCGCTGGCGGTCGGCCAGTGCTTTAAATTGGTGTTCATAGCCCGCAAACGACGAATGGGTAACCGCTCCGGGGGTTGAGGATGAAAGAGCCATAGAGAGGTCTCCTTTCTTTATATCAATTTTTTTTGATATAACAAAAGCATAAAGGAAAGAAAAGGAAAAAACAAGGAATATATCAAAAATCATTGATGAATAGGGAAGAATATTTATTGATGTGTGTGTTTAACTATATCACCTTGAGAAATGACCGCTTTCCTTAGGGTTTGAATCAACCGTTTTAGGTAAATGCAGTGACTGAAACGCCTTGCCTTCTACAATGGTGAGTTTAATATGAAAAAATTACGGTCCATGAAATTTTGAGAGAAACATCTTTATTATTTCAATGCCTGAGAGAGAATAATCATATCCCGACACTGAATACCATACTCATAAATAGCAGTATCGTAATTTCTAATAAAGAAATCAGGGTCGATACTCGTGATTCGAAACCCACACTTCTGATAAAAGGCCAACTGATCAATGCTGGAGTTACCTGTCCCCACACAAACATTTTGATATCGATGCTCCATAGCTTTGGCCAGAATGTGATACATCATTCTTTTACCCACACCCTGATGGTGCTCGTTTTCATCCACGGCAATATTAACCACTTCTAACGTATCGGATGTCTGGGGAACCGTGATAATGACTCCGATCACGCGCTGCTCCTCGTTTTCTGCGATATAGCATGTCCCTTTTGATAACTGTTCTTCTACCACAGATTCCGCGGGGGCTGCCGATAACAAGAGATCCATCGGCGGTTGTTCTGCAGGCTCTAATACTCTTATGTTTATCAAAGAAGTACACTC